>JAPYWP010000027.1 GCA_028276315.1 Minisyncoccota bacterium
TGGAAAATCAAGATACGGTGGAATAATGCATGGAGCAGTATTTTTGTGGGAATTTGCAAAACCATTTAAATTAGTTCATATAGATATGGCTCCTAAAATGGTTGCTAACAATGAAGAAAATTTATCTTCAGGTTCTGTTGGTTTTGGAGTAAAACTTTTATACGAATTAAGTAAAAATTTTTAAAATCAAAAGCTTAAAACAAAAAGTTATCCACAAAAAAATTTGCAAAAATTTTAAATTTAACTATATAATTTTTAAAAGAAATAATAATTAACCGCTCTCCTCTCAAACTACCACAATCCCCACTCCAGGGTAGAAAGGAGGAGAGAAAAAATAGATGGCAAAGAAGAAATCAACAAAGAAAGGAAAGTAAGAGCCAAAAAGCGGCTCTTATAAAAGGCCCGCCTTTTTGGGGCGGGCCTTTTTTGTTAACGCGGATGAACGCGGATACAACGCGGATGAACGCGGATACAACGCGGATGAACGCGGATAATATTTTACGCGGATTGACGCTGATAATAGATACGCGGATAAACGCAACCGCGGATGAACGCGGATAATAACGCTGATAAACACGGATTATTAAGGTTCGTATTGGTTCGTTTTAAGTTCGCATTAGTTCGCGTATTTTATGCGGATAAACGCAACCGCGGATTGTGCGGATTTTGAAACGCATTTATAAGGATAATTTAAATAACACGCGGATAAACTCAGATAAATATAATATAGATTTATGCGGATATTAAACGGATTTATGCCACCACGGATATATGCGGATTTTTGAACGGATCTATTCGGATAATTTTTAGATATCCGCTATCATCCACTTCGAATCCGCATTGATCTGTTGTTATCTGTTCCGAATCCGAATTTATCCGTTGTTATTAATTTTGTGTTAAAAAAGGGGAAATAAAGAAACAAATCTATATAAGTTCGCCTAATGATTCTTATGCGAACTTCTACTTGGTCTCCATCAACAAATTATCTTATCCGCGTTTATCCGTGTTAAAATCAGCGTTAATTTGCGAGGACGTTCATTCACGTTTTTGATTTAAATACCTAACATTTGAAAGAGCTGCTATAATTCCTTGGCCAACTGCAATACCAATTTGTTTAAAAGGTGTGTCTGTAACATCGCCAGCAGCAAAAATTCCTTCAATTTTTGTTTCCATCAATTTATTTACCTCTATTTCTCCATATTCATTTAAAATACCCCATTCTTTAGGCACAAAATAAGTATTAGGAATCATTCCTATATGAATAAAAACACCATCAACTTTAATTTCTTTATTTTTATTTTCTTTCAAATCTAAATATACTAATCCCTCAACTTTATCTTCTCCTAAAATTTCTTGTGTAATACCCAAAGTAATTAATTCTACATTTTTTTTGTTTAATAAATGATTAATCAAAATTTGATCACCTTTCATTTTCTCATTTTTTGTTATAACATAAACTTTTTGTGCAATATCAGAAAGTAAAATACCAGATTCATTAGCAGAATTTCCTCCACCAACTACAGCAACAATTTTATTTTTAAAAAGGGGCCCATCGCAAACACTACAATAACTAACTCCTTTATTTTTTAATTTATCTTCTCCTGGAACATTTAATTTTTTAGGTTTTGATCCTGTAGCAATTATCAAAGAATAAGAATAAAAAAATTCTCCATCATTAGTTGTTATTTTAAAAAAATTATTTTTTTTATCATCAGAATTAACTTTTTCAATACTAACAACTTCTTTATCATTTTTTACTTCTATATCATAGTACTTTAAATGTTCTTCAAATTTTTGAGTTAATTCAAAACCATTTGTTTTTAAAAAACCGGGATAATTTTCTACTATACCAGAAGTTAACATTTCCCCACCTATATCTTTTGAAATTAAAAGAAAATCTATGTTTGACCTTTTAAGATAGATCGCTGCAGAAATTCCTGCTGCAGACGCTCCAATTATAATAGTTTGTTTTACATTGTTTTGCATAATTAAAATGAACGCGGTATTACGGATTTATGCGGATTTTGGAACGGATTTATGCCACCACAGATCTATACGGATATTGAAACGGATTTACTCGGATTAAATAATTAAATATCTGCATTTAATCCGTTTAAAATCCGAATTTATCCGTTGTTATCCGTTTTAAATCCGTATCGATCCGCGTAAACAATAAAAATTAGGTATATTTACTCTATTTTAAGTACTTCTTTTAATCTTTTTCTGTCAAAACCTATAATGATTTCTCCATCTACATCAATTACTGGAACACCATATTGACCTGATTTTCGAACCATTTCTTCAAAACCTTTTTCATCTTCCTCAACATTTATTTCCTCAAAATCAAAACCATGCTCTAGTAAAAATTCTTTTGCTAATTTGCAAAAAGGACAATATGTAGTTGTATAAATTTTAATCATAATTTTTAATATTCTTCTTCATAATCTGTGTGTGTCTTTTTTTGTTTTTTCTCTGGAACTTCATATACAACAGCATGAGTTATAAGAAGTAATGATGCAACAGAAACCGCATTTTGAAGAGCTGACCTTGTAACTTTTGTAGGATCAATAACTCCGCTTTTCATAAGATCTTCATATTGCAATGTTGCAGCATTAAATCCTTCTGTTAATTTCATACTTTTTACTTTTTCAACAACAATTGAACCATCAACCCCTGCATTTTCGGCTATCTGTCTTATTGGTGCCTCTAAAGCTTGTCTTAAAATTTTTGCACCAATATATTCTGCCACAAGACCGGCTTTAGAATATTCTTCTAAAAGATTATCTACAACATCTATACATCTTAGAAAAGCAACTCCACCACCAGGAACAACTCCTTCCTCTAATGCTGCTTTTGTTGCAGAAACAGCATCTTCTATTCTATGTTGTTTTTCTTTCTGTTCAACTTCTGTTGCAGCACCAACTTTTATAACAGCAACTCCATTTACTAATTTTGCTAATCTTTCTCTTAATTTCTCTTTATCATAATCTGACTCTGCTTTTTCTAATTGAGCTTTTATTTGAGCTATTCTTTTATCTATATCTTTTTTAGAACCAGCTCCGCCAACAATTGTAGTAGTATCTTTTGTACAAATAACTCTTTTAGCTCTTCCTAACATTGTAATTTCAACATTATCTAATCTTAAACCAACTTCATCAGAAATAACTTGCCCTCCAGTTACAACAGCAATATCTTGCAACATTTCTTTTCTTCTGTCTCCAAATCCAGGAGCCTTGACAGCAACAGGAATTAGTGTTCCTCTTAATTTATTAACAACTAATGTAGCAAGAGCATCACCCTCGACATCTTCTGCTATAATTAAAATTTCTTTTTTTCCTGCTTGAACTACTTTTTCTAATGTAGGAACAAGTTCATTTATTGAAGATATTTTCTTATCAGTTATCAAAATAAATGGCTCTTCTATTACTGCCTCCATTTTATCGGGATTAGTAATCATATAAGGAGAAATATAGCCTCTATCAAACTGAAGACCTTCTACAATCTCATAACTCACACCAAAGGTTTGAGATTCTTCTACTGTAATAACTCCATCTTTTCCTATTTTTTCCAAAATATCAGCTATTAAATTCCCTATTTCCCTATCACGACTTGATACTGTAGCAACATCAGCTACTTCTTCTTTTTTCTCTATGGGTTTTGATAGAGTTTTTAACTTTTTCAAAACCTCCTCAAAAGCTCTCTCTAATCCCCTTTTCATACCTATAGGATCTACTCCAGCAGCAACATTTTTAAGTCCTTCATTTATAAGAACTTGAGCTAATAATGTTGCTGTAGTAGTACCATCTCCTGCTGCATCGTTTGTTTTAGAAGCAACCTCTTTAACCAATTCAGCTCCAATATTTTCTATTTTATCTTCTAATTCAATTTCCTTAGCTATAGTAACTCCATCTAAAGTAATTGTAGGAACACCGAAACTCTTCTCTAAGATTACTGCCCTACCTTTTGGGCCAAGAGTAACCTTAACAGTATTTGCTAATTTATTAATTCCAGCTAATATTTTTTCTCTTGCTTTTTTATCAAAAAGTATATTCTTTGGCATAAAATTCAATCTTCTTTTCTGCTAAAAGATTAGCAGAAAAGAAGTTTAATATTAATTTTAATTAATTTTCAATTATTGCAAGAACATCATCTTCTTTAATAAAGAAATACTCTTTATCATCTATTTTAATTTCATCTGGTGCGTATTTTTTAAATATTATCTCATCGCCTTCTTTTATGCTAATTGGTATCCTCTCACCCTTATCATTTAATCTACCGGGGCCAACTGCAATAACTTTTCCTCTTATTGGTCTTTCTTCTGAAGCTGTATCTGGTATATAAACTCCTCCTTTTGTTATTTTTTCCTGTTTAATAGGTTCAACTAAAATATAATCATTTTGAGGTTTAAGTTTCATCAAATTTAACCCCTCTTTTGTACTTTTTAAGTACAAATCAGAGGGGTTTTTAGGTTAGTTATATTATTATATTATTATTATAACATAAAATTTTGCAATTTTAGGTAACCTTGTTTTTAAATCTTAACACTTGATTTTTATTTAATTTTATGATAACATATTACATTATTTACTATAAAATTTCGAAAATATGGTTAAAATTTCAAAAGAAAATTATGAAAAATTAAAAAAAGAATTAGAATATTTAGAAAAAGAAAAGAGAAAAGAAATAGCAGAAAAACTTAAAATAGCAGCAAGTCATGGTGATTTATCTGAAAATGCAGAATATGCTTTAGCAAAAGAAGAACAAGCAAATTTAGAACAAAAAATTTTGGAAATAAAAAAAATACTTGAGACAGCTCAAATAATAGAAAAAAATAAAAACGACATCGTTGATATTGGATCTAAAGTTGAAATTTTAGACTTAAATACAAATAAAAAAATAAATATAGAAATAGTTGGTTATGGTGAAGTTGATCCGATAAAAGGAAAAATTTCTGAAAATTCACCGCTTGGCAAAAATTTAATCAATAAAAAAGTTGGAGATAACATTGAATTTGAAATTAATGGCAAAAAATTTAAATATAAAATATTAAAGATATACTAAATTAAAATTTCTCTCCTCCCACCTCCAAATTAATATTTATCTGGCAAAATTCCGTAGTAAGATGCTAAAAATTCTGCTATTTCTTTCCAGAGTCTTGTTACAGTTTGAGAAGCAATTAAATCATTTGGTGTTTCTTTAAATAAAGTTAAAATTGTAAATTTAGCATCTGTAGCTGGAAAGTAACCAACAAAAGTATGAATAATTTTATTTTCATCATAACCTTTAATTTCAGGATTATAAACTAAAGAAGTTCCAGTTTTGCCACCAACATAGTAATTTTCCATTTTAGCTCTTTTACCGAAACCATCTTCAACAACTTTTTGAAGCATTAAATTCATTTTATTTATAGTTTCTTCACTAAATGGTTTTGCTAAAATCATTCCAGAAATTTTTTGTGTATTTGATTTTCTTATTTCTTTTACTAAAAATGGTTTTAAAATAAATCCTCTATTTGCAAAAATATTAAAATCAACCAAAAGCCTTAAAGGAGTTATTGTAATTCCCTGTCCAAAACTTGCCGTGTAAAAGTTAACTTTTCTACCAAAAGGCTTTCTTAATGTTTTTAATGAACCAACTTCTTCTTTCAAATCTACATTTGTTGGTTCTTCTATTTTAATTTTTTCTAACATTTTTAAAAAATTATCATCACCAACTTTTTCTTCTACAAAAATAGCTCCTAAATTCAAAGATTTGTTTAATGCTGTTTGCATATCTACAGTTCCATAACTTTTTTTATCCCAGTTATAAATTTTATGGCCATCAACTACAATAAATCCTTTATCTTCATAGGTGGTTTCTGATGTTATTTTATATTCTTCAATACCTAATGCGTACAAAAATGGTTTAATAACTGAACCAGGCTCATATGGTTTTAAACTTTCTAATTCAAATAAAGAATAATCATTCACTAAATTAAAATTATTATTATCATACGATGGTATTTCAACTAAAGATACAATTTCACCAGTTTTTGAATTTAAAACAATAACAATAGCTTTTTTTGCTTTAAAATCTTCAAGATATTTTTTTGCAAGCTCATAAACTTTTGTCTGAACATTTATATCTATTGTAGTTAATAAATCACTACCTGGTTCAGGAACCTTTACAATTTTGCCATTTAATAAAATACCATCTTCTCCGCTCAAAAAATCATCATAATAAGCTTCAAGACCATACACCCCTTTAGACTCCTGAACAAAACCTATAAATTTACTTACAACTTCTTTGTATGGATAAAATCTTCTATAACCCTGTTCAACCCATAAAGAATCTATACCTAATTTTTGAATTTTATTTTTCTTTTCTAAATCAACTTCTCCTAAAGATAAAACTCTGTTTCCAGCATTTAAAAATTCTTCTAGGGTTAAATTAGGAAAGAATTCTTTAATTTTTTGATAAATTTTACCTAAATTTTCTTTATCTAGATTTTTAAAATTTTTAAAATAAACTTTAAAATAAGGAATATTTGTAGCTAATGGATAAAGGTTGCCATATTTATCTTGAGCATAAATTTGACCTCTTGGAACTGGTATTGTTTTTTTTGAGCTTGAATTATAATTAGCAAAAACGTCAATTTTTCCAGTTTGAAGATTTAAAATATAAAAGGAAAAAATTAAAAAAACAAAAAAATTTAAAAGCAAAAATAAATAATATGGCAATTTAAAAATATTTTTTTTAAATTTTTTAGAGTTTTTAAATACTAATTTTAAAAATGCCATAATTATTTGGCAACAACAAAAGGAGCTTTTTCATAAAATAATTTTATTTTGTAATTAAGGCCAAGTTCTTTTGCTTTTTTTGAAAGATATTCTTGACTGGAAATGTTGGCAAATTTATTTTTAAGATCAAAATTTATATTTTGTTCTTTTAGGAATTCTTCATTTAATTTTTTAATTTCATAAGAGATTAAAACAGATTTATTTCTTTCAAAAATAATAAAAACTAAAAGCGAAAGATTTATTATAAAAAATAATATTAATAATGTTTTTTTAAATTTGATCATCGTTTGTTTTTTCAAGAGCTATAAGTTTTGCAGATCTTGCTCTTGGATTTTTTTTAATTTCTTCTTTTGTTGGCTTTAATTTTTCAATTACTTTAATTTTTGATCTATATTCTTTTATAACTTTCTTTACAATTTTATTTTCCAATCCTTGATAAGTTAAAATTATTATTTTTGCACCCGTGGGTGATATTTCAATTGCATCCTTAATACCTTCATAAATATTTGAAATCTCATCATTTACTAACATCCTTAATGCCTGGAAAAGTAGCCTTGCTGGATGTTTTTTGGAAGATTTTTTAAATCTTGTAATTTCAACCAAATCTTTAGTTGTTTCTATCTTTTTTTCCTTCCTTTTTTTAACTATTAATTCTGCAAGTTTTTTTGCATCTTTTTCTTCAAAAGTTTTTAAAAATTCTTCCAAAGAATTTTTATCTAAAAAATTTACTATATCCTTTGCTGTAATTTCAATTTTTGGATTAAATCTCATATCTAATTCTTCGTCTTTCAAATAACTAAATCCCCTCTTTGATTTTTCAAGATGCCAACTTGAAACTCCTAAGTCGAAAATTATTCCTGAAAATTCAT
>JAPYWP010000001.1 GCA_028276315.1 Minisyncoccota bacterium
TTTGCTGTTGCTAAAAGAAACCAACCAAGTATTTTGTTTATTGATGAAATTGACGCTATTGGAAAAGTAAGAGGAGTTGGGATCACTGGTGGGCACGAGGAAAGAGAGCAAACATTAAATCAAATTTTAGTAGAAATGGATGGTTTTGAAAAAGGAACTCGAGTTGTCGTCTTAGCAGCAACCAACATGAATCCTTCCCTCCTTGATCCTGCCCTTCTTCGTCCTGGAAGATTTGATAGAAAAATAGTTTTAGATCTTCCTGATATCAAAGCAAGAGAGGAAATTTTGAAAATTCATTTAAAAGATAAAAAGCTGGGTAAAGTAAATATAAAACAAATAGCAAAAAGAACTCCTGGTTTTTCTGGTGCTGATTTAGCAAATCTTTGTAACGAAGCTGCAATCTTAGCTGCAAGAAGAAATAAAGAAGTAATTACTCAGACAGAACTTTTAGATGCAATAGAAAAAGTATTACTTGGCCCGGAGAGGAAAACTAAAGTTTATTCTAAAAAAGAAAAAGAAATTGCTGCTTATCATGAAGCTGGCCATGCTATAGTTGCTCATTATCTTCCATACGCAAATCCTGTTGAAAAAATATCTATAATCTCTCGTGGAAGAGCAGGTGGGTATACATTAAAATTACCAACAGAAGATAAAAGTTTTTACTTTAAAAAAGAATTTATAGATGAAATTGCTTCAATTTTAGGTGGTTGGGTTGCAGAAAAATTAGTTTTTGGTGATATCTCAACTGGTGCAAGCAATGATCTTGAAGTTGCTACTGAAATTGCAAAACAAATAGTATTAAAATTTGGTATGTCAGAAAATTTAGGTCCAATTGTTTTTGAAGAAAACGTAAAATCTCCATTTGAAATTAAAAATAGAATTTATTCTGAAAAAACTGCAGAAAAAATAGATGAAGAAATAAATAAAATAATCAACGAAGCTAAAGAAAAAGCTGAAAAAATATTAATAGAAAAAAGAGATAAATTAGAATTAGTCGCTAAAGAATTAATCAAAAAAGAAGTTCTTGAGAAAAAACAATTTGAAAAGTTAGTTAAAGATCCTAAAGTAACAAAATAGTGGGTGCGGCTGGATTCGAACCAGCGACCCCCGACTTATAAGGTCGGTGCTCTGCCGCTGAGCTACGCACCCTATTTAATCAAAAACTAAACCTCTAACACCTGTTCCAACTGGTATTCTTTTTCCTAAAATAACATTTTCCTTTATCCCTCTTAATTTGTCAACCCTACCTTCTATTGCTGCTTTAACTAAAACTCTTGAAGTCTCCTGGAAAGAAGCAGCAGAAAGAAAACTATAGGCAGTTAAAGCTGCTCTTGTAATTCCTAAAATAATTTCTTTTGCTTTTATTGTTTTTAAACCAGCCTTTTTAAGTTCTCTATTTTGCTCAATAACAACAGATTTTTCAACTATTTCATTTTGTACAAAATTACTATCACCAGGATCTTTTATTTTAACCCTAGAGAACATTTGTCTTATTATTATTTCAAAATGTTTATCATGAATAGTAACACCCTGGAAATTATAAATCTTTTTTACTTCATTAATTAAATATCTTATTGTAACTTCTTTTCCTTTAAGTTTAAATAATTTTTTAGGATCTAAATTACCTGAAGAAATTATATCTCCTTTATTTATTATATCATTAGCTTTTACGTTAAGCTCTAAAATTAAAGGAACATTTAGGGTAACTTTTTTATTTGAATTTGTTAAAATTATAATTTTGTAATATTTTGAATCTTTTCTAATTTCTTCAATTTTTCCAGATACTGGCGAGATTACTGCTTCATTTTTTGGAGTTCTTGCTTCTAAAAGTTCTTCTACTCTTGGAATTCCTTGCGTAATATCTGCAGCCGAAGCTATACCACCAACATGAAAGGTTCTCATAGTAAGCTGGGTTCCTGGTTCTCCTATAGATTGAGCTGCTATTATACCACAAGCTTCTCCTATTTTTATAACTTTATCATAAGCAAGATCTAAACCATAACATTTTACACAAACACCATAAATTGACTTACAACTTAATGGACTCCTAACTCTTACTTTTTGAATACCAAGTTCATCTATTAATTTTGCCCTTTCTTTATCAATAATATCTCCTGCATCTACAATTACATTTCCATTTTTATCCACTATCTTTTCTAAACTAAATCTTGAATAGATTTTATACCAAAATGGCTCATTTACTTTTTCAGCATCATCTCTTAAAATTTCCCATCCTTTTGTATCTTTACAATCAAACTCTCTTATAATAACATCTTGAGCAACATCAACCATTCTTCTTGTAAGATATCCTGCTTTAGCAGTCTTTAGTGCTGTATCAACCGTACCCTTTCTTGCTCCGTGAGCAGAAATAAAGTATTCAATTGAATCTAAACCTTCTTTATAGTTTGAAATGATTGGAAGTTCTATAACTTCTCCTTTTGGATTTGAAACAAGACCTTTTAATGAAGCCATCTGGGTTAACTGATCCCAGTTACCTTTAGATCCAGAATCTATCATTATCCTTGGAACATTAACTAATACATTTTTAACTTTTTCTTTATAAAAATCATTTACTTTTTTAACAAATTTTGAGAAAACTTCAATTTTTAAAAGTTTTCTTTCTTCCTCACTTATTAAACCAGATTCAAAACCTTTTTCAATATTTTCTACTTCTGGTAAAATTTCATTATAAAAATTAATTTTTTCTTCTGGAAAGCTCAAAAAATCTGAAATAGAAAGAGATAATCCAGATTTTTCTGCATATTTAAATCCTAAACTCTTTAAATTATCAAGGAAATTTACTACAATTTCATTATCATAGCTATGGTAAACTTTATCTATAAGTTCAATAAGAGCTTTTTTG
Source organism: Minisyncoccota bacterium (assembly GCA_028276315.1). Classification (GTDB taxonomy): domain Bacteria; phylum Patescibacteriota; class Minisyncoccia; order UBA6257; family HR35; genus RSWP11. The sequence goes on from JAPYWP010000001.1 coordinate 2,864, forward strand.
TTTAATTGTTTATTAATAAATGGAAAACTTTCAGGCAAAATGCTATTAAAAATAATTCTACCAACTGTTGTTTTTATATTTTTTTCATTTTTAATTTTTTTAACTAAAATTTCTGCTTGAAGATCAATTAAACCATTTTCATAATAAAACAAGGCCTCATTTTCATCATAAAATATTTTTCCTTCACCCACAGAACCTGGTTTTAACATTGTTAACCAATAACAGCCTAAGACAACATCTAATGTTGGAACAGTTATTGGCTCTCCTGATCCTGGTTTTAAAATATTTTTAGAAGAGAGCATAATTTCTCTTGCTTCTATTTGAGCTTCATCTAATAAAGGTAAATGAACTGCCATTTGATCTCCATCAAAGTCAGCATTAAAAGCAGTACAAACAAAAGGAGGAATTCTAATTGCAAGACCTTCTACTAATATTGGTTTGAATGCTTGAATGCCTAATCTATGTAATGTTGGAGCTCTGTTTAAAAGAACGTATTTATCTTTAATAACATTCTCTAATGCGCTCCAAACCTCATCTGTTTGAAGTTCAATTAAATAATTAGCATAACTAATATTTTGAGCTATGCCTTGATTTAAAAGTTCTCTTATTACAAATGGCCTAAATAGCTCAAGCGCTAAAGTTTTAGGAATACCACATTCATATAATTTTAATTCAGGACCAACTACAATAACAGATCTTCCTGAAAAATCAACTCTTTTTCCTAAAAGATTTTTTCTAAATCTTCCTTCTTTTCCTTTTAAAGATTCAGCTAAAGATTTGAGTGGCCTTCTTGTTCCGCCAGTTTTTTTGGTTGCTTGAGTTTTTTTAATAGTATTATCTAAAAGCGCATCAACTGCTTCTTGAAGCATTCTTTTTTCGTTTCTTAAAATTATCTCTGGTGCTTTAAGTTCTATTAACTTTTTAAGTCTATTATTTCTATTAATAACTCTCCTATAAAGATCATTTAAATCTGATGTTGCATATGTACCAGTTTCAAGCTGAATTGTTGGCCTTAAATCTGGTGGAATAACTGGTAAGACTGTGAGAAACATCCATTCTGGTCTTGCTTTATTTTTAATAAAGTTTTTAAAAAGTTTTAATCTTAAAAGAAGCTTTTTCTTTTCTGGTCCTCTTGCATTTTTTAATTTCTCCTCTATTTCTCTTTTTTCTTTTTCTAAATCAATCTCTTCTAAAAATCTTTTTATTGGCTCAGAACCTATACCAACTTCAAATATTGCACCAAATTTTTTTGAATATTCATAATATTCAACATCAGAAAGAACATTTTTAACTTTTATTTTTTCAAGTTCATTAATATTTCTTTCGTAAATTTCTTTTATTTTTTCTTTTTGTTTCTCATCTGTAGCATTTTTTATCAATTCTTTAAATTCTTGATCTATTTTTTCTCTAACTCTTCTTTTTTCAAGTTCATTAACTTTTGTAATTATATATGCAGAATAATAAATTACTTTTTCTAACTGTTGTAATGGTATATCTAGAGCTAAACTAATTCTTGAAGGAACAACCCTTAAAAACCAAATATGAGCAACAGGTATAGCTAAAGATATATGCCCCATTCTTTCTCTTCTTACATTTGAAGTTGTAATCTCTACACCGCATCTATCACATTTAAGACCTTTAAATTTTATACCTTTTAATTTTCCACAATAGCATTCATAATTTTTAACTGGTCCAAAAATTCTCTCAGAAAACAATCCATCTTTATCTGGCTTTTGGGTCCTATAATTAATAGTTTCCGGTTTTGTAACTTCTCCAAAAGACCAACTTAAAATATTCTCTGGCGAAGCCAGCTTTATTGTTAAAGATTCTATTTCTTTTATTTTTTCCATGGTTTATTTAATTTTTTTAATTTTCTCTTTTAATTTTTCTGCGACTTTAATTTCTTTATTTATTTCTATCTCAAAACCTAATCCTCTTAACTCTTGAAAAAGAACATTAAATGCTTCTGGAATTGATGGAGTTTTTATTTTCTCTCCTTTTATAATACTTGCATAAGCCTGATTTCTTCCAGCAACATCGTCAGATTTTATTGTTAACATTTCTTGTAAAGCATAACTAGCACCATAAGCCTCAAGTGCCCAAACCTCCATTTCTCCTAATCTTTGCCCACCCATTCTTGCTCTTCCTCCAAGCGGTTGTTGAGTAATTAAGCTATATGGACCAGTTGATCTTGCATGAATTTTATCTTCTACCATATGAATTAATCTATACATATACATATAACCAACTGTAACTTTTTCGTGATACTTTTCTCCAGTTTTACCATCATATAAAACAAATTTTCCATCCTCAGAAAAACCAGCTTTTTTAAGTTCTTCTTTTATAATTTCTTCACTTAATCTTGACATTACTGGTACAATCGCTTGATAACCTAATTTTTTAGCAGCCATACCAAGATGAGTTTCAAAAAGTTGCCCTAAATTCATTCTGCTAATTATTCCAAGAGGATTTAAAATAATCTCAACAGGAGTTCCGTCTTCTAAAAATGGCATATCTTCTTCTGGAAGGATTCTTGAAATAACACCTTTATTTCCGTGCCTACCACAAAGCTTATCTCCAATTTGAAGTTTTCTTAATTTAGCGATTCTAACTCTTATTCTTTTAATAACATCTGGATCTAATGGATCATGATGTTCTCTAGATAGTGTATAAACATCTATTACTCTTCCTTCTTTACCATGCTCTAATACAAGTGGCGTTGGTTTTACGTCAGAAATTTTTTCTCCAAAAATTGCTTTAAGCAATCTTTCTTCAGGAGAAAGTTCTAATTCTTTTTTAGGAGTAACCTTACCAACTAAAATATCACCAGATTTTACAAAAGTACCAATTCTTACAATTCCATTTTCGTCTAAATTTAAAAGTTTTGCCTCTGGCACTCCTGGAATATCAGCTGTAATTTCTTCTGGACCTATTTTTGTTTCTTTAACATCACAATAAAAATCTTCAACAGAAATAGTAGTAAAATAATCCTCTTTTACCAATTTTTCAGAAACTATAATTGCATCTTCAAAATTTAAACCGCCCCAAGACATAAAAGCAACAAGAACATTTCTACCTAAAGCAACTTTTCCATCTTTTGTTCCAATTGCATCAGCAAGAACATCTCCTTTTTTAACAACATCTCCTTTTTTAACAATTGGTTTTTGATAAAAAGCTAAATATTGATTTGTTTTAGTGTATTTTTTAAGTTGAAATTGAATTGTTTTATTTTTTGTCTTAAGAATAATTTTTGAAGCATCAACATATTCAATTATTCCATCGTCAGGAGCTATAATCAACCAACGAGAGTCTTTTGCAACTTTTTCTTCTAAACCAGTTGAAACTAAGGGTGGTTCTGGTCTTATTAATCCAACTGCTTGTCTTTGCATATTAGCACCCATTAAAGCTCTATTTGCATCATCTTTTTCAAGAAATGGAATTAAAAATGTTGAAACAGAAAAAGGTTGATAAGCTGAAACATCTATTAATGTAACTTTTTCTGCTTCTACTGTTTTTGGTTCTCCATAATATCTTGCAGAAACAAAATCATCAACAATGTATCCATTTTTAATATTTATTCCAGTATGAGTAATAACCTCTTTAAATTCTTCTTCTGGTTTTAACCAAACAATTTCATCAAGGATTTTTCTATTTTTAACTCTAAAATAAGGAGTTAATATAAATCCTAATTTTTCCTCTGGTTTTGCGTATAAAGATAAATAAGAAATAACACCAACATTTTGACCCTCTGGAGTTTGAATTGGGCAAAGTCTTCCATAATAGGTTGGATGAACATCTCTAATTTCAAAGCCAGCTCTTTCTTTTGAAATTCCACCAGGGCCAGCAGTTGTAATTCTTCTTTTATGTTCTAGTTCAGCTAAAATATTTGTTTGATCTAAAAATTGAGATAAAGGAGAAAGAAGAAAAAATTCTAAAATAGAGTTCGAAAGATCTTTTGGATAAAGAATTTTAGCTGGACTTATAGCTTCCTGACCTAATACACTTATTTTATCTTTCATTCTTTTAACTAATCTTGTCATTCCAATTCTAAATCTATTTTGAACTAACTCTCCAACACATCTTAATCTTTTATTTTCAAGAGAATCAATATCATCAGGTTTTGAATTTGGATTATTATTTAAATTAATTATTTCTTTTACGGTTAAAATTATATCCTCTAACTCTAAAATTAAAGATTTACTTTCTCTATTTAATCTTTGATTTATTTTATATCTTCCTGGCCATGAAAGGTCGTACCTAGATTTTTCTTTAAAAAGACTTTCAAAAAACTTAATAGCATTATCTAATGTCGAAATTTCTAATGGTTTTAATCTACTATGAATCTCTATTAAAGCTTCTTGCGGTGTTTGAGTTTCATCTTTTTTAAGAGTTGTCTCAATATAGCTTATATCAGAAATATCTACATCTTCAAAAATTTTAACAAGTTCTTCATTATTTTCTATACCAAAAGCCTTTAAAAGTACTGTAGCAGGAACTTTTTTGCGTCTATCAATTTTAACTGTAATTACATTGTTTATTTCAGTCTGAAATTCTAACCAAGCGCCTCTAAATGGAATAATACTTGCACCGAAAAAGTTTCTACCACCATAAGGTAAAGAAGTAAAATAAACTCCAGGAGATCTTACTAATTGATTAATTATAATTCTTTCAACTCCATTTAAAATAAAACTACCACGAGATGTCATTATTGGAATTTCCCCAAAATAAATATCTTGAGTTTCACTTTCTTGAGTTTTAAGATTTGTTACCCTTACCTTAATTCTTAAAGGTGCTGTATAAGAAACTTCTTTTTCTATTGCCTCCTCTTCAGTTCTAAAAGGAGCACCAATTTCATGAGAAATAAACTCAACTTTAAACTCTTCTCCTGAATAATCATAAGTAGGGGAGAATTCTTCTAGAATTTCTTTAATTCCCTCAGTTAAAAACCAATTATAGCTTTGAAATTGAATTTCAAGCAAATCCTCGGGCAAAAAAATAGGTAATTCTTTAAATTTTTTTTGGACTAAAGACATATAGATAAGGCCTTTTCTTTATTTTGGCCCTATTTTAAATTCCACATTAAAATATAAACTTTAAAGATAATTAATAATATTATATTCAGGAAAATTTTGTTGTCAAGAGGAAAAATAAAAGGGGAGCTAAAGCTCCCCCAAAAAACTCAAAACATCATGTCTGCAAAATTAGTTAATTTATAACCAAAATACAAAAATTCTACAGGAAAAATTAAAAATAAATATAAAGCGAAAATAATACAAACAACATTTGAAATTATTTGGTCGTGATCATATTTTTCGAGGAAGAATTGCAGTATAGCAAAAGTCAGGGTTATAAACAAACCAACATAAATTGATCCACACAAACCAAATAGAAATTTTCCTATATCTCTCGGAATTTTTAAAATTTCCGTTATGAATTCAACAGTTCCTTTGTTGAGTATTAAAGAAAAAAAGATTAAACTTCCTGCTACGAGATAAATTACAATCACCATTATTATCAAAATAATCACTATAACCCTTTTAATTTCTTCCTTAATCTTCATAGTTTATCCTCCTTTTTGTTTTAGTATTTTTTTTGTTATTTATCTACTTATATTCTATCATAAAACTAAAAATTTGTCAAGAAGTAGTCAGGACTACAATTCCTCGCTATCAACTTCATTTTACCCTTCTAATATTTTACCTTTTTGAGAATATAAAGAATAAAGTTCTGGAAATGAAGTTAAGTTTGGATCTTTTTCAAGAATCATTTCTGCTGCTTTTTTTGATTTTTCAATTAAAGTTAAATCTTTCAATCCTTCAATTACAAGATCAGGAATTCCAGATTGCTCTTTTCCAAAAAATTCTCCTGGTCCTCTTAATTTTAAATCTATTTCTGCAAGCTCGAGTGCATTCTTTTTTTCTTTTAATGCTTTTAGTCTTAAATATCCATTTTTTGTAAATTTGTTTAAAAATAAAAAGGCATAACTTTCTTTACCGTACCTTGATAATCTACCTATCATTTGATAAAGCTGCGCTAAACCAAATCTTTCAGCATTTTCTATAATCATAAGATCTAAATTTTGTAAATTTAAACCAACCTCGATAACTGAAGAAGTTACTAAAATATTTATTTTATTTTTATTTAAATCTTCAATAATTCTATTTTTCTCTTCTGATTTCATTTTTGCATATAACATTGCTATTTGAAAATCACTAAAATATTCTTTTATTTTTTTATACTCAGCCTTAACATTTTTAATTTCGTCATTTTTCTCTTCTACTCTTGGACAAACAATAATAAGTTGAGATCCTTTTTTAATTTTATTTTTTAAAAACTCATAAACTTTTTTTCTTTTGTTCTCTGAGACAATATATGTTTTAACTAAAAACGGAAAGGGTCTTTCTTTTATGGTTGAGATATCTAAATCACCATATAAAACAAGAGCTAATGTTCTTGGTATTGGAGTTGCTGTCATAGATATAAAATGTGGTATCAAACTACTTTTTGATTTTTCTATTAATTTTGCCCTCTGTTCAACTCCAAACCTTTGTTGTTCATCTATTATTACAATTCCAACTTTTTGAAATACTATTTTTTCTCCTAAAAGCGAGTGTGTACCAATCACTATATCTACTTTACCTTGAAAAATATTATTTTTCATCTTTTCTTTAGATATTTTTACAAAATAACCGCCGTGACCAAAAAGACATTCATTTGATGAAATATAACCTAAACTTATATTTTTTTTAGAGAAAAAACTTAAAAAATCATCAAAATGTTGTCTTGCTAAAACTTCTGTTGGTGCCATTAAAACAGCTTGAAAATTATTTAAAACAACATTAAAGACAGCCATTTTAGCTAAAACTGTTTTTCCGCTTCCAACATCTCCTTGTAAAAGTCTATTTGATGGTTTTTGATTTTGTAAATCTTTTTTAATCTCTTCCCAAACTCTTTTTTGCTCTTCAGTAAGTTTAAATGGCAAAATTTCTTCAGTTTCTTTTTCATAAATTTTTATTTGGGGGGCTTTTTTTTCTAAAAGTAATTTTCTTTCTTTTAAAATTTTTAGTTGAAAAATTAAAAGATCTTCAAATATAAACCTTTTTTTACTTTCTTTTGCAATAAAAATATCTTTTGGAAAATGAACATTTAAAATAGCGTCATCTATTTTTTTAAGATTAAATTCTTTTAAAATAAAATCTGGTAAAGGATCTTTTAAGGTTTTAAGATCTAAATTTTGGAAAATATTAAAAATTATTTTTCTAATTTGTTTCGAATTTATACTGCCTATTTTTCTATATACAGGCACTACCCTTGCAAGATGGATTGTTTTTTGTTCTTCTGTAGCTACTTCTAATGGACTAAAATAAGTACCAAATTTATTTTTCACAAGTTTTCCGGCTATATAAATTTCTTTTCCTTTAAATTTAATTGGATGTCTTTGCCCAAACCAAAGAACCCTTAAAGAAGCGGTATCGTCTGTTAAAATTCCCTCTGTAATTAAAAGTTTTCTTTTTCCTATTCTATATTGCCTCAAAGAACCTAATTTACCATAAATTGTTACAGCTTGATCAAATTTTAAATCCTTTATTTTTACTATTTTGCTAAAATCATCATACCTAAAAGGAAAATAAAAAATTAAATCTTTAACTATATTAAATCCATTTTCTTTTAATATATTAGAAATTTTAGGCCCTACTCCTTTTACATATCTTAAATCATCAGTTAACTTCATAGATTAGCTTCTTTAAGATTTTTTATAAACTCATCTACAATTTTTTTAAGTTCTTCTTCAATAATTTTTAAAGCTTTTTCATTTTTAAAATAAAATGATCTTTGTAATATAATGTTTGCAATTATCTTTATTTTTGAATCTTTGCTAAGATAATTTTTTAAATTTTCATTTTTCTCCAACTCTAAAAATTCATCTAATAATGATTTAAATTCATCTTCAACTTCTTTTTCTATCCCCTCTTCTTTAAATCTTTCAAAAACTCTATCACTAAATACTTCTAAAAATTCCATCTTTTCTTCATCATTAAGTTGATCAAAAAATAATTTTAAAATTTCAATATATTCCTTTTCCATAAATTTCTATTATTTAAAACTTCCACCCATATTCTCTAAATTATTCATAAATATCTCAGCAAGTTTATTACACAAAATTACCCACAATAAAGGAATTATAAATATAAGCCCCATTAAAGTCATTCCTAATTTTTTAAATTTTTCTTTTTTTTCTGATTTTTTCTTTAATTTTTCTTCAATAATTTTTTTTGCAGAACCCCTAATTTTTTCCTTATCTTCTTTTTCTAATCTTTTCATAATTTCTTTTACATCATGACCTTCTTTTATTTTCTTTATAATTTCTTCTATATCATTTTTTCTTGTTGTGTATATTTTTTCTTCTAAAGCGCTTGCCTCTTTTTTTAATTCTTCTATTCCTATTTCTTTTTTCTCTTCGCCTTTTTTTATAAATTTTTCCAAATCTCCATTCATAAAATTTGTGGAGGTGACGGGAATTGAACCCGCGTCCAAGAAGGTCTTGTTAAAAACTCTACGGGGGTAGGGGGTTTAATTATTCTTTTAGGGTTTAAAACCCCCAAAATCCCTAAAAGAAGCTACAGTTAAATTTTACTGAATTAAAAGCTGTAGCACCTTTTAATTCAGCTAGTAGAGCTTGATTTTGGAAATAGCACCGCTCTACAAAATGCTATTCCCAGAAATTTCTTTAAAAAATTAAGCTACGGCAGTTTTTTAGCCGCTTTTAAGGTGCGGCAAACCTCCCCGCATTTTTAACTTGACCTTCTTGTCGAATCCTTTCACCCCCTATTTAAAATTTATTTACTTTGGAAAGTAACCAATAAGCCGGCTTCTGTTTTAGACCATTAATCTTGGTTAAGAATTGCTTCTTAACTCAAGCGGCTCTCCCAAAATGGGAACGGCCTTGCACCCAGGAGGCAAAGACCATTTTTCGGGGTCACCCCCGAAAAAGAATTAAGGTCCTTTTAAATGGTTTTAAAAGAACCTTAATTCAGTTTCACATTACTTCGTCTCTGTGGTCTTTGCAAAAGATTGCTCTTTTCTGCGTTTCCGCAGCTCCTTTTTTGGGTGGCCGGACTTTCCTCCCTAAAAGGGCGGTCTTTTTGGTTACTTTCCTTATAAATTATAAAATAAAATTTAAATTTTGCAAATTAGAGTTATAACTTTTCTAAAAATTTTCTAATTTTTTTCTCATCAATTTCACCAATTAAAGATATAGCAGCATTATTTTTATTTATAATTTTTCTTGCAATATCTTCTACTTGTTGAATTTTTATTTCTTTAATTTTTTTAATTATTTCTTTAGGATCTTCTATTTTTCCTTTTAATATTTTATCTATACCAAAAAACCAAGCATAATCAGTAGACATTTCAAGGCTCATTATAAATTTTGCAATCATATTTTCTTTTGCTTTCTCAAACTCATCTTTTTCTATCTTATCTCTAATACTTTTATAAACAGAAACCATAGAATCTAATGCTTCATAAATAAGTTCTTTTTTAATTCCTGCAAAAGTAGCTAAATAACCATGATCAATAAATCCATCATTTTCTGTTCTAATATAATAAGCTGCTCCTAATTTTTCTCTAATTTCTAAAAACATTCTAGAACTCATCATTCCTCCTATAATTTTAGATAATAATGATGCAACAATATAATTTTTATCTTTAATTGAAAAACTCAAAAAACCAAAACCTAAATGAAACTGATTTATTTCTTTTTTTTCTATTTTAATTTTAGGAAGTTTTGGCTTATTGAATTCAGGCTTTAAAGATCTTTCTCCTTCTTTAATATTTGAGAATTTTTCGAATATTTTTTTAATATCTTTATCTTTTAAGTTTCCAGCAACAATGACAACAATATTTTTTGAATTATAAAACTTATTATAATAACTTAAAATATCTTGCTTTTTAGTTTTTTTAATATTTTCTTCTAAACCTATTATTGGCCATCCAGCTGGTTGATCTCCATAAAGAGTGTTTAAAAACAAATCCCAAATATATCTTGCAGGGGTATCTTTATAAAGATTCATCTCTTCAATAATTACTCCTTTTTCTTTTTCTATTTCTTCTTCTGGAAAAATTGAATTTACTAAAATATCATTAACTAAAAATAAAATATTATCTAAATTATCATAACTACCTCTAGCCCAATATCCTATATATTCATAAGAAGTAAAAGCATTATATTCAATCCCATGTCTATCAAATTCGCTTAAAAGATCTTTATAGTTTGGAAAAGTTTTTGTTCCTTTAAAGCATAAATGTTCTATAAAGTGAGATATTCCATTATTCTTTTTTTCCTCATACTCAGAGCCCGATCTAACTAAAACCAAAACAGTAACCGAGGGAAAATCTTTTTTAACAAAAATAAAATCTGTCCCTTTTTTATTTTTTTTGGAAATTACTTTCATTTTTTATAAATTCCGTAAATTTCCCCTGATTTTAAAATCTTGCCTTTTAATAATGGCAAGAGTTCTTCTTTTTTTGAACCACTAGGTAAATTTAAAATAGAATTTAATGCATAAACCCTGAAAAAATAACGATGCTCTTTACCCGGTGGCGGACAAGGGCCACCATAATTAATTTTACCAAAGTCATTAATACCCTCATTTGGTGGTTGGTAACCTTCTGGAATTTCTTTAATTGGTGGTATATTCCAAGCGAGCCAATGTACAAAAACTCCACTTGGTGCATCAATATCTTCAACTATAATAACAATTGTTTTTGTATCTTCTGGAAGATTTTTTATAAATATTGGTGGATTAATATCTTGACCATCGCAGGTGTATTTTTGGGGAATAAAATTATTTTCAAAGACAGAACTTAAAATTAACTCATTTTCTTTTAATGACTTACTTTCCTTTTTAAAAATAAATAATTTAAAGAAGAAATACAAAACTATTAAAATTAAAAGCAAAATAAAAATTTTTTTAAAATTAAAAAATCCTCTCATAGAAAAATTATTTAAAATTTAACTTCAACTCTTTTTGATTCTTCTTGAGATTCAAGATCAAAAAATTCTTCTTCTTTAAATCTAAATATTAAATTCAATAAATTGTTTGGAAAAATTTTTAAAAAAGTATTATAATCCATCACAACTTGATTATAAAATCTCCTTGCAGCCTGAATTTTATTTTCTGTATCAGAAAGTTCCATTTGAAGCTCTTTAAAATTCTCATTTGCTTTTAACTGTGGGTAATTTTCAACTATAACAAAAAGATTTCTTATTAAATCGTTCATTTGCCTTTGATTTAAATCTATATCTTTTACATCATTTAAGTTATAGAAATTAGATCTTAATTCTGTTATTTTTGTTAAAACTTCTTTCTCATGAATAGCATATCCTTTTACTGTATTCACTAAATTTCCAATTAAATCATATCTTCTTTTAAGCTGAACCTCTATATCTGACCAGGCTTCTTTAACTCGATACTTTCTTTTAACAAAACCATTATAAGCAAAAATAACATAAAAAATTAAAACAATAATTATTAAAAATATAATTTTTTCTATCGTTATTTCCATATGTTAAATTTTAAATCTTTTTTCTAAAATTTCAATACCACAGAGATCCAAAAAAAGATATTTATGATTTAAAAGATCTTTCAGATTCAAATTTCTCACTTCTGTAGCAAAAACCCCCTCAATATTCCTACAGCTTTTTATAAGATCTCTACTACATAAAGCAATTGTAACACTTTTTTTCTTTTTTTTGCCTAAAATATTTTCTAAAAAGTTATTAATTTCTTTTGTTTTCTTCCCCAAAGAATTTAACTCATCAAATACCATTACTTCATTGTCCTTTATTTTTTTAAACAATAAAGAACGTAAAGCATTAATTCTCATTTTTTTAGGAATTTTAAATTCATATTTTTTTTCATTTCTAGGACCAAAAGTTACGCCGCCACCTTTCCATAAAGGAGAACGAATAGAGCCGTGCCTTGCTCTACCTGTGCCTTTTTGTGGCCATGGCTTTCTCCCGCCACCTCTTACTTCTGCTCTTGTCTTTGTATGAGCAAAGCTATAATGAGTCTTATTTAAATGCCATCTTAAAACCTGATGTATCAATGGTTCATTAAATTTATAAACAAAAACTTCAGGAAGCTCAATTTCTTTTACTTTTTCTCCTTTTAAATTATAAACAGGCAACTTCATTTTCATGAATTTTATTTTTTAATTAATACTCCTTTTCTAGTTAAAAAATAAGGTCTAATTTCTAAAAGACCACCTTTTTGACCAGGAACAGAACCCTTTAATGCTAAAAGATTATTTTCTGGATCAATATCTACAATTTCAAGATTTTTAACTGTGACTCTTTTATTTCCCATTCTTCCAGCCATCTTTCTTCCTTTAAAAACTCTCTGAGGATAAGATGGGCCAATAGAACCAGGGTGTCTTAATCTATCTTGCTGACCATGAGACTTTGGACCACCAGAGAATCCATGTCTTTTTACAACCCCTTGAAAACCTTTTCCTTTTGAAATACCACTAATATTTACTTTATCACCTTCTTTAAAAAATGAAACATTAATTTTATCTCCTACTTTTATATCTTTTATTAATTCTTCTTGAACTCTAAATTCTCTTATATATTTAAATGGCGGTTTTGTTTTTTTTATTTTTTTTGCTTTTTTAATCTCTTCAAAACCAAGAACTAATCTTAAGGGGTTTTTTTTAATATCTAAAACAACACAGGGTCCAGCCTCTATAATAGTTACTGGAATAACTTTTCCATTTTTAAAAATTTGACTCATTCCTATTTTTTTACCAAGTAACATGTTTTTTAAATTATTTTAATTTCTATCTCAACTCCAGCAGGTATTGAAATATCTTTTAGGGCAGAGAAAATTTGAGGAGTTGTTTTCATTACATCTATAATTCTTTTATGAATTCTAATCTCAAATTGTTCTCTTGAATCTTTATAAATAAATGGAGCTCTATTTACTGTGATTTTTTTGATTTCAGTTGGAAGTGGAATTGGTCCTTTATAATCTGCATCAAATCTTTTTAAAATATCAATAATCTCTCGACAAGAAGTGTCGATTAATTTATTATCGTAAGATTTAAGCTTAATTCTAATCATAACTCAAAATTTTGAATTTTGTTTTTTAATTTACTTATTTTATTATTTTTGTGACAACTCCAGCACCAACAGTTTTACCACCTTCTCTTATAGCAAATCTTTGTCCAACTTCTAATGCAACTGGATATATCAAAGTAACCTTCAAATTAACATTATCACCTGGCATAACCATTTCAATACCCTCTGGAAGTTTAATTTCTCCAGTAACATCTGTTGTTCTAATATAAAATTGTGGCCTATACCCACTGAAAAATGGAGTATGTCTTCCACCCTCTTCTTTTGTTAAAACATAAACTTCTGCCTCAAATTCTTGATGTGGAGTAACAGTACCTGGTTTTGCAACAACTTGACCTCTTTCTACTTCTTCTTTCTTAATTCCTCTTAAAAGCAATCCTACATTATCTCCTGCCTTAGCCTCATCTAATGTTTTATTAAACATTTCAATACCTGTTACAACTGTTTTTTGTGTTGGTCTTAAGCCTACAATTTCAACTTCTTCGTTTAATTTTAAAACCCCTCTTTCAACTCTACCAGTAACAACAGTACCTCTACCTTCAATTGAGAAAATATCTTCTATTGGCATTAAAAATGGTTTTTCAGTGTCTCTAACTGGTTCTGGGAAATAATTATCTATAGCATCTAAAAGCTCTAAAATACCTTTTGCATAAGGATCATCTAATGATTTTGCTTCAAGTGCTTTTAATGCTGATCCTCTTATAACTGGAACCTCATCTCCTGGAAAACCGTATTTTTTCAAAAGTTCTCTTACTTCACTTTCAACTAAATCAACAATTTCAGGATCTTCAACCATATCTATTTTATTTAAGAAAACAACAATAGCAGGGACTCCAACTTGTCTTGCAAGTAAAATATGTTCTCTTGTTTGTGGCATTGCACCATCTGGAGCAGAAACAACCAAAATAGCACCATCCATTTGAGCAGCGCCTGTTATCATATTCTTTATATAATCTGCATGCCCCGGACAATCAATGTGTGCATAGTGTCTTTTTTCTGTCTCATATTCTGAGTGGTGAATATTTATAGTAATTCCTCTTGCTTTTTCTTCTGGAGCATTATCAATTTCATCAACAGTTTCAGCTTTTTCTATTAATCCTTTAAGCTTTAATACATATTGAATTGCTGCAGTTAAGGTTGTTTTTCCATGGTCTACGTGGCCAATTGTTCCAACATTAAGGTGTGGTTTTTTTCTTTCAAATTTTTGTTTTTCTGCCATAGTAAGAAAACTTAGACCATCTTTAAAGATAGCCTAAGTTTTAAAATTTTATTAATAATTAAATTATAACATAAAAATTTAAAAGGCAACATATAAAGTTGATTTTAAAAAATTTTGAGTTAAAATATAAAATTATGAGCAATTTAAACCTTTATGAAATAGCATTTTGGACAAAAAGCGAGGATTTAAATTTTGTAAATGAGATCAAAAATTTTTTAGACCAAAAGGAAGATGAAAAAATTTTAAAAGAGCATCCAAAATTTGGTAAATTATATTGGATTTTAGGTTATATTCAAAAAACAGAATTGCCAAAATTAGAGAAGTTTTTAAGATCTTCAAAAAATATCAATCAATTTATTATAATAAAAGTAAAAAAGAAAAAAGTTGAAAAAGAAACCAAAGAAAATAATTTAGAAAAAGATTTAGATAAAAAATTAGAAGAAATTTTAAATTATGAACATCAATAAAGTAATTTTAATAGGAAATTTAACACAAAATGTAGATTATAGAGTTTTAAATAATGGTCAAAGTGTTGCAAAATTAACTTTAGCAACAAATAGAGTTTTTACAGATAAATCTGGAGAGAAAAGAGAAGAGACAGAATATCATTCTGTAATTGCTTGGGGGAAATTAGCAGAACTTTGTAATAAATTTTTAGAAAAGGGTAGAATGATTTATGTTGAAGGAAGACTTAAAACAAGAACTTATGAGAATGCTCAAGGACAAAAAGTTAGTAAAACAGAAATAATTGCTGAAGTTATAAAATTTGGTCCAAAGCCAAAAGAAAAAGAAAATGCTGAAAAAGAATTAGAAGAAATTGATTTTATAGAGCCCGAGAGTGAAAATTTTGATATCTCGGACTTTGCATTCTAAAATGGCAGGCTGCGATATTTGTAAAACTAAATATTTAAAAGCAGTCAAAAGAAAAAAAATAAGAAGTAAATACAATCCTGTTAATGTTTATCGCCAGAAAGTAAATGTTCAGAAAGTAAGAGTTAATGGAAAAGTACTAAAGCTTTGCCGTTCTTGTAGAAGAAAAGTTTTAAAAATTAAAGGTTAAAATTTTAAAATATCTTTTATTTTTTTAAGATGCAATTTTAACATAGCGCAATATCCCCATTCATTGTCATACCAGGAAAATATTTTAACAAGATCACCATCAACTACTCTTGTTAATGTAAGATCAACTATAGCTCCATAAGGTTCTTTTAATATATCGCTAGATACAACTTGTTCCTCAACAACTTTTATTATATCTTTCCATTCATCTTTTTTAGCCTCATTTTTAATTATTTCGTTTATTTCAGAAACCGTAGTTTTTTTCTCTAAAAGTATGGTTAAATCAGATAAAGAACCAGAAATTACAGGAACTCTTATAGAAATTCCATCAAATTTATTTTTTAAAAATGGTAAAACTTTTACAGTTGCTTCAGCTGCACCAGTTGTAGAAGGAATAATATTAAAGGCGGCAGCCCTTCCTCTTCTAAAATCATTTCCTTTAGAAATACTATCAACTAATGATTGAGTATTTGTGTAAGCATGGATCGTAGTTAAAACTGCTTTTTTAATCCCAAAATATTTTTGAATTATAGCTAAAACAGGATTAATAGAATTTGTAGTACAAGACGCATTAGAAGTTATTGATCCCTCATTAAATTCAATTATTTTATCCCAATCTCCAAGATTGGGAGTTAAAGTTAAAATATCATCTTTTGGTGGCGCAGTTAAAACAACAAATTTTGCACCAGCCTTTATATGTTTTAAAGCTTTCTCTCTTTCTGTAAAAACACCACTAGCCTCAACTACTATATCTATTTTAAGATCTTTCCATGGCAAATTTTCTGGTTCTTTTTCGTTTAAAATCAAAATTTCTTTATCTTTTACTTTAAACTTATTTCCTTCTAAAATAAAATCATCAAATCTACCATAAACAGAATCATATTTTAAAAGATAGGCTAAATTTTCTGGACTTGAAAGATCATTTATAGCAACAATATCAAAATCTTTATCATCAATTATTTGTCTAAAAAATATTCTACCTATTCTTCCAAATCCATTTATTGCTATTTTCATGTTAATATTTTTTCTTTTATTTTATCTTCTATTTTTTCTTCTTTTTTAATTAATGACCTAAAATTAAATATGAATCTATTTAAAATTCTCTCAAACTCTTGAATATTCGAAAAACTATATCTTAATTGATTATAAGACTTTTCAAATTGATTTGCAAGCTCAACTAAATCTTTTTCCAGTTGATGCAAATTATTTAATATTTGATTAATATTTTCGCTAATTTGCTTTCGCGAAGAAAGTAAAAGCAAAGAAGAACACATAACTTCAAAATTTTTTGGAGATGTTATAAAAACAGATTTTTCTCTTGCATATTCCCAAACTTCATCAAAATCTTTATCAGTTAAAAGTTCATAATAAATACTTTCATTTGCTAAATACATTAAAGCAAATTCTACCGTACCTTTTGATGGTAAAATATATTTTTTAGAAATACTTTCTATTTGTGCTTTCAATTTTTTTATTAATTCTTTTTTGGTATTTTGTCTTTCATCTTTTGAAAAAATTCCAGCAAAATTAGAAACTGGAAACTTTGAATCAATAGGAATTAAAATATCATTAATTTTAATAACAAAATCTACCTTATCAGTACCTATAGGATATTGTTTTTCATAAAGATTTGATGGTAATCTTTTTAAAATTTCTTCAAGCATTCGTTCTCCCAAAAATCCTCTTTCTTTAGGGCCCGAGAGAATTTCTTTTAAAGTTTTCATTTCTTCAGCGCTTAGCTTAATATCTCTTGTTAATTCTTCTATTTTAAATGTGTACTCCATTATCTTTTCCTGCTTTTTTAATGTACTATCTAAATGTTCTTCTACTTCTTTTTTTAAAAGAGAAAAATTTTCTGTAATTTTATTTTGGAGATCCAAAAATTTTTGAAGATCAACATCTTTGTTTTTAATTATAAAATTTTCCAGATCTTTTTTTAAAAGAAAGTATAATAAAGCTACTGCAATTAGAATTATTAAAATATTTAAAAATAATGTCATACCAATGCTTGAGCTAAAGAAACTATCCTATCATATCCCCAATCTTTAAATTCTCTTGGAATTGGTCCAAAAATTCTAGTTCCTTTTATATCTTTTTCTTTATCTAAAATAACAGCTGCATTTTCAAAAAATCTAACATAGCTACCATCTTTTCTTCTCCATGGTTTTTTCTGTCTAACAATTACAGCTCTAACTACTGTACCCTTTTTAATCTCACTAGTTGGTAATGCTTCTTTTACAGTACATACAATAACCTCTCCTATTTCCGCGTATCTCTTTTTAGAATATCCTGGAATTCCAATACACTGGAGTTTTTTAACTCCAGTATTATCAGCTACATTTAAAATTGTTCTATGTTGAATCATATTTTTTCTCCTTTATAAAGCCAAACTTTTATTCCAACAACACCATAAGTACAATAAGCTCTATTTTCAGCATAATCAATAATACTTCTAAAAGTAGAAAGAGGAACTTTACCTTTTGGATCGGTTAACCATTCTGATCTTGCAATTTCAGCACCATTTAATCTACCTGAGATTTTTACTTTAACCCCTAAAATTTCTTTATGTTGAAGAGCTCTTTGAATTAATCTTTTCATAACTTTCCTAACAGGCATTCTTTTTTCTATCTCAATGGCAGCAAGTTCAGCCAATATAGCAGCCGAAGCATATGGTTTTTTAACTTCAATAACTTCTATACCTAACATTGGCATTTGTTTTTCTTTATAAATTTCATTTAATTTTTCTAAAATACTTTCTTTAAGATCCTTTAATTTTTTACCCTCAGAACCAATAATTAAACCAGGCCTTGCTGTTTTTATAATTACGTTTAGTTTCTCATTGCTTGGTCTTTCTATTTCTATTTTCTCAATACCGGCTCTTTTAAATTTTTTATTTATTAAATTTCTAATAACAAAATCAACAAATAAATTAAACTTCAAATTAGAAGAAGAGGGAAACCACCTTGATCGCCAATATTCATTTATTCCTATTCTCAAACCTATTGGATTTGTTTTGTGCCCCATAATAAAATTAATAAATTATTTATCAATTGATTTTCTTCTAAATATCTTTGGAATAATTATATCAAATTTTGACTTTTGCTCCTTTTGTTCGACTTCTCTAATTTGCTTTTCTTCTTTTTGCTCTTTTTCAGATTTTTCTTTCTTCTTATTCTTTTTAATTAATTCCTCTATCTCTTTATCAGTTAATTCTTTATAACCATCCAATGATTCTAAAACTAATTTTATATGAGAGCTTCTTTTTAAAATTAAGCTTGCTCTACCATAAGCTCTTGGTAAATATCTTTTCAATCTTGGCCCCTCATTTACTTGAATCTCTTTAATAACTAAATATTCTTTTGGAACTCTTTTTTCTATTGCAAAGCTAGTAATTCCAGATTTAATTAACTTCATCAAATCTTTTGCCGCTCTTTTTTTAACATAATTTAAAATAGATATCGCGTCGATAGCTTTTTTTCCTCTAATTAAATCAGCAACTAATCTTACTTTTCTTGGTGCAATTCTTAAATAATTTAAATAAAATGTCTTTTGCATTATTTATTAAGTGCAGCTTGTGCTGCTTTTAATTTTTGCTCTAATTCTCTTTGTTTTTTACCACCATGCTTTATAAACTTTCTTGTAGGAGCAAATTCTCCCAATCTATGGCCAACCATATCTTCTACTACCCTAACCTCTATAAAATTTTTTCCATTATGAACAGCAAATGTTAAACCAACCATCTCTGGTGTTATCATTGCTGCTCTATACCAAGTCTTTATTACAGCCTTTTCCCTTTCTTTTTCTGGCAAACTTTTTACTTTTTCTACCTTTTTTAATAATTTTTCTGGTACGTAAAATCCTTTTTTAAGGCTTCTTCCCATATTTTGCTTTTTGAATTAATTAGATTTATAATTAATTATAACATAAAATAAAGATGGGATTTTTAAGAGGAATTTTTAAAAATATTAATAGCGAAAAATTTTTAGATTTAGCTATTTTAATCTTACTTTTAATCTTTGTTTTTAATTTAGGATTTATTTTTGGCGCTAAAATATTTAAACAAAGTCCAATAATTATAAACTGCCCAGAATATGGAAATAATTGATATTTTAGGAATAACAATATTTTTTCTTTTCTTTTTATTAATTTTATTTTTTAAATTTTTGGATCTTTATGAAAAATATTGGGAAACTTAATCTTCTTTTGGTTTTACAATTACATTTATCTCTGCCTCAATACCATAAGGAAAAATAACTTTTACTTTATGTTCTCCAGTATTTTTAATTTTATTTATATCAACATCAAAATCATCATAAATTAAATTCTTTTCCTTTAAAAATTCTTTTATTTTTGAAATTATATCTTTTTTAGAAATTGAGCCAAATATTACTTTATCTTTTTGTACTTTAAGTAAAAATTCAAAACTTTTATTATTTAAAATATTACAAATTTCCTTTACTTTCTCTTTTTCTTTTTCCTGATCTTTTTGCTCTTTTTTAATTTTTTTCTCTAAATTTTCATCAAATAAAACAGCATAGTTATTTGGCTTTAAAAAATTAAAAAAATAACCAGGTTTAACATCTTTAATTTCCCCTTTTTTTGCAACTCCAGGTAATTCTTTTATAAAATAAACCTTCATAAATATAATTTTAATATATTTGGCAAATTGGACAAAAATAACTTGATCTTTGCTTTATTTTTATAACTTTAATTTCACTATTACATCTTTTGCATTTTTTCATTTTATAAACTCTTCTATAAAAACCATAAAGACCAATTTTACCATCTAAAAGCCTGTAGTCTGAAATTGAAATTCCTTTTAATTTTATTGCTTCTTTTAAAATTTTTTTAATATTTTCAAATAAAGCTTTAGCTAATTTTTCATTCAAACTTATACCAAGCGTGTTTGGATTTATTTTACTTTCCCACAGTGCTTCATCGCTATAAATATTTCCTATACCAGAAAAACAATTTTGTTCCATTAAAATTTCTTTTATTCTTTTCTTTTTCAAAATACATTTATAAAAATAATCAAAATCAATGCTTAAAACATCTGGACCAATATCCTCTTTTATCTTTTTTAAAATATCTTCCTTTCCAATTAAATTTTTTGAAAATTTTCTAACATCGCAAAGACCTAAATCTAGAGGAAAATCCAAAAAGAAAATAGCTCTTATAAATAAATTTTTAGGATCATCCTTAAGTGGACCATCAATTAATGGGAAAATTTTCCCATTTTCTATTTTCCATTTTCCTAAAAGAAGATGCCCTGTTAATTTTTGATGCAAAATCCAAAAAAATCCTTCAGAAAGTTTAAAAATTATATATTTGCCTCTATTAAAAACATCTAAAATCTTTTTATTTTTAATATTTTCTCTAAAATAATCAAAATTTTTAAAAATCCCAAAAGTATCTGTAAAAACGTCTTTTATAATAACTCCTTTTATTTTTTTTAAAGATTTTACAGTTGTAATTACTTCTGGTAATTCTGGCATAAATTATTCATTTAAATTTTTCTCATTTAAAATTTCTAAAAAATTCCAAAGATCTTTTGTGCTGAAAAATTTAACAGAAACTTTTATTTTACCATCTTCTGACTTTTGAATATCAACTTTTGACTGTAAAATTTCTTCAAGCTTTCTTTTTAAAAAAGCAATTTCAGGATCTAATTCTTTTTGCTCTTTTTTATTTTCTTTCAATTTTTGTGTCTCTTGCAGTGTTAAACCTTCATTTATTATTTTAAGAAAAATTTTTTTCTGAAGTTCAACATTTTCTATTGAAAGAAGTATTCTTGCATGAGCTTCTGAAATTTTGCCACTTTTTAGCGCTTCTTGAATTTCTTCTGGAAGTTTTAAAAGCCTTATTGTATTTGCAACATAAGCCCTTGATTTTCCTATCCTTGAAGCTATCTCAATCTGAGTCATACCAAATTCTTCCATTAATCTTGCAAAAGCCTTTGCTCTTTCTATTGGATTTAAATCTTCTCTTTGAATATTTTCAATTAAAGCAACCTCAAGTTTTGCTTTATCTGATAACTCTTTTATAATTGCAGGAACTGTTTTTAATCCTATAAGTTTTGCAGCTTGCAACCTTCTTTCTCCAGCAACAAGTTCATACCAAACATCAATACCATTTTCTGTTTGAATTTCTTTTCTCGTAACAATTAAAGGCTCTAAAATCCCAAATTCTTTTATAGACTCAGCTAATTCTTGTAAGCTTTCAGGGCTAAATATTTTTCTTGGTTGATAAGGATTTGGTAAAATTTTTTCTACTTCAATAAAATATATTTGCTCCATGTTTTAATTATACAATATTTTTTAAAAAAATAAAATTTATTAAAAGATTTTATAATAATCTTATGATAGAGAAAATAAGAAATTTTTGCATCATTGCCCATATTGATCATGGCAAATCAACTTTAGCTGATAGATTTTTAGAAATTACTGGAGTTATTGAAAAAGAAAAAAATATAGAGCAATTTTTAGATCAATTAACTGTTGAAAGAAAACATGGAGTTACTGTTAAAATGCAGCCCGTAAGATTAAATTATAAAGGTTTTATATTAAATCTAATTGATACTCCTGGCCATAGTGATTTTTCTTATGAAGTAAAAAGAGCATTAAGTGCAGTAGAGGGAGCAATATTGCTTGTAGATGCAACCCAAGGAATTCAAGCACAAACAATTTTTCATTTCAATGAAGCAAAAAAGCAAAATAAAATAATTATACCTGTAATTAATAAGATTGATCTAAAAGATCCATCATATAACTTAATAGAAGAACTAAAAAATATGACAGGGCTATCACCAATATTAGTATCAGCAAAACTAGGTTATGGCGTAGAAGAAGTCTTAGAAAAAATAATTGAATTAATTCCTTACCCAAAAATAGAAAAAGAAAAATTAGCCCTTATTTTTGATAGTCATTATGAAAAATATAAGGGGGTAGTTTTTCATATAAGAGTTTTTGGTGGTGAATTTAAAGAAGGAGATGAAGTTATTTTGCCTAATATAAATCAAAAAGTTAAGATAATTGAAGTTGGTTATTTTTTGCCACAAATGGAAAAAACAGAAAAAATTCTATCTGGCGAAATTGGATATTTAATTAGCAATTTGAAAAAATCAAATATTTTTTTAGTTGGGGAAAGTATTACAGAAGGAGGTAAAGGTCAGTTTAAATTTGAAAAGCCACAAAGTTTTATCTATGCCTCATTTTTCCCTCAAGAAGAAAAAGACTTTTTAAAATTTAAGGAAGTTATAGAAAAAATTTGGTTAAATGATCCTTCTTTAAGCGTAGAAGAAATTTATCTTAAAAATTTTGGAAGAGGTTTTAAAATAGGATTTTTAGGCCTTTTTCATCTTGAAATAATAAAAGAAAGGATTGAAGAAGAATTTGGCACAAAAGTTATTATAACTTTCCCATTAATTAGCTATAAAGTAATCTTAAAAGATGGAAAAGAAATATTAATTACAGAAAATTTACCTCCAGAAAATCAAATAAAAGAAATTCAAGAACCATGGGTTGAAGGATTTATTATTGTTCCAAAAGAATATTCTTCTTTTGTTTTTGAATTAATAAAACAAAAAAGAGGAGAAATTGTACAAAAAACAGATTTTGAAGATAATTTAGAAATTTTCTTTAATATGCCCCTAGAAGAATTAGTTACAAATTTTTATGATATTTTAAAATCAAGAACATCTGGTTATGCCTCTTTTTGGTGGAAATTTAAAGAATACAGAAAAAATGAAATAGGAGAATTAGATATTTTAATTAATGAGACAAAAACATTTTCATTTTTAGTAGTAAAAGAAAAGGCAGAAAAAATTGGAAGAAATATTCTTTTAAAACTAAAAGAGTATCTTCCAAGAGAAAATTTTGCAATAAAACTTCAAGCTGCTTATAATAAAAAAATAATTGCAAGAGAAACAATACCTGCAATAGCAAAAAATCCTGCTGAATGGCTTTATGGTGGAGATAGAACAAGAAAAATGAAACTTTGGAAAAAACAAAAAGAAGGGAAAAAGAAACTTCAACAACTATCTAAAGGAAAAGCTAAAGTTCCATCAGAAGTTTTAATTAAAATTTTTAAAGAGTTATAATTATAAATTTTCTTATAAGAAGGAGTGAGGCTTGATTAGGAAAAATTTCCAATTTCAACCTTTAGAAGAATATACCCTAAAAACTTTTAATTAAAATTTTTAAAGAGTTATAATATTATTATGAATAAAAAATTTAAAAAAATAAAAGCAGAGGCTCATTGTGATATTCCTTGTGGAATTTATGAACCAATAGCAGCAAAAATAGCAGCAAAAACAGTTTTAAGAATGATGCTTCAAATACAATCAATACCTATGCCAAAAGATTGGACAAATAAAGATGAAGTTTTATTTTATTTAAATGAAATTACAAGAAGAATTCAAACAAAAGAAGAACATGCTGAAATTTGTAAAAGAGAATTAAGGATACTTTGGGCAGACTTTTTTAAAAAAGAACATCTTGAAAAATATCCAAATTTACATGATATTTTTTGGGAGGCATTAAAACTTGCATCTAAAGCAAAACAAAATATAGATCCTAAAATAGCAGAAGAACTTTGCAAAAAAGTTGATGAAATAGCAAAAATATTTTATGAAGTTAAAAATGATCCTGAAAGATTCAAAAGTTATTTAGACCTAACAGAAAAATTATTTTAATGGATAAATTTTTAGTAAAAATTGATGGTATTTCTTGTTTTCCAGATCTTTTACCTCAAAAAATTTATCTTGCAAAAAAAGTTAAAAATCCAAAAATTGGAGATTTTTTAGTCTTCAAATACAAAAATAAAATTTTAGTTAAAAAATTGAGAAAAATTGAGAAAAATTTTTTAATTTTAGAAGACAATTTCAAAAACAACTATAAAATTAGAAAAACAAAAAATTTTTTAAAAATTATAAAAGAAATTTAAATTACTCGTTAGTATAATCCACAATTTTGCCATCTTTTATAAATTGCAAAGAAACTGGCAAATTTTCAACCTCATGATTTTCGTTAAAAACTATAGTTCCGTTTACTGTTGTAAACTTATTTTTTTCAATATATTTATTAACATCATCTTTACTATTTGAAATTGCATCAACTAGAACGTATAGTGCATCATAAATTCTATCAGCTGATTTTGCTGGTTTTATTTTATAGAATTCTTCAAATTTTTTTTGAAAAGGCTTCTGGTTGAACTTCCCAATTAACAAAAACAATTTCTTCTAAAAGATTTTTATCAATATTAGGATTTGAAATTAAATCTAAAATAGCAACATGGGTTATTATTTTTTGCCTTAAAATCTAATTCTTTTGCTCTTTTAAGAAAATTTTCCATATCTTTATCAACCATATCAATAAAAACTGCATCGACTCCTTTTTCTTTTAATTTCAAAATAGTTGTTCTAAAATCATTGTTGCCAATTTCATTATAACTTTCATCAATAACCTCTGTTCCATTATAATTTTTCATAATTTTTGAAAGAACATTTTTAATTTCTTCTCCAAAACTAGAAGCAAATCTAACTACCCCTAATTTTTTAACTCCTTCTTTTTTTAAATAAATTTCGACAACCTTAAGAACCTTTTCAAAAGAAGGCAACATAGTAAAAGAATATTCATTTGTCTCAAAACTACCTTTAATTCTAAAATTTGTAGGAGTAATTAGAGTTATTTTATAATCTTTTGCTAAAGGAATAAGTGGTTGAGTTGTAAAATCCCATAAACTTCCTATAATTCCATCAACCTTATCTACATTAACTAGTTTTAAAAAAGCAGAAACAGCATCTTGAGCTTGTGTATGATCATCTTCAAAAATAACTTCTAATTTTCTTCCATTAATACCTCCATTTTTATTAATCTCACTTGCTGCAAGCTCTATTGCTTTTTTAGCATAATCTCCATAACTTGCCGCATAACCAGTTAAAGACAATATTACTCCAATTTTGATTTTTTCTTTTGTACTAAAAGTTTGCTTTTTACTTACACCATACCAAACCCCAACAATAATAATTACAACAATAATTATTCCTATAATTATTTTTGTTGTTTTGTTCATGTTTATTTTAGCAGTAAGTGCGTGAAATTGCTACTTACTAATTAATCTTGTCTTTTTTATAATTTTAAATTAAATTTTCTCTTTAATTATTTCAATAAATTTTTCAATATCTTTTAAGCGTTGATGCAATATATCATAAACAATATCATAATTCAATTCTTCATAATCATGAGCTATAATATTTCTAAAACCAACCATTTTAATTAATTTTTCGGCAAATTCTCTATCTATAATTCCCTCCTCGCTAAGAATAATAAAACTTTCTGCCATTGTTGTTGGCTTGCGAAGGTTTTTGAAAGATATTACTGCTTCAGCTATAGCAATAGTTGATTGAATAGCTAAATAAAGATAACGTTCTACTGCTCCGCGAATATCAATATCTTTCTCTATTTCTTCTCGAGAATATTCTTTATATCTTTCTAGTATTTTTAGATATTTTTGAACAGAACTTATTTTGTTTTCTATAACATTAAAATTAATCATTTTTAAGATCGTGTTAGACCATATTTTAATAACATAGTGTGAAAATCAAAATACTCGTTTAATATTTTAGGCTCAATTAAAATCTTAAATGGTTCACGTTCAAAAATTAAATTACCCTCTTTAATTATATTAAATTTCAACTCCGGACTTTCGCATATATTAAGAATTACTATATCAATATTGTCTGTTTTTAAAATTTGAGCTAACTGATTTAATAGCTCTATTTTGATATCGAACATTCTCTTTTTATCCTGTATATCAACATAAATAGCAAAATCATAGTCACTAATTAACCCAGCATCTTTTCTAGCCCGAGAACCAAAAAGATAAGCAAGTTTAACTTCTGGATATTTGCTAAATACATTTTTAATATTTTTCATTTTATCATCCATATTAAGTATATTTTTATATTTTATCAAACTTTATTTACCATCATAAAATTAGTTGCTAAAAATTGCTTATGATTTTAATCTTAAAGAAATATTTATAAACAGAATACACCAATAGCGAGAATCGTAACAATTATTCCAATAATGATTTGAGTTTTTTTACTCATAGTTCCCTGATTATAAACTGATAAACTATAAATACTACAAGGTAACTGTGAAAATTACTACCTAATGCTTATTTTTCGCTTTTTTGTGTTATTCTTATCTTGCTATTAACAAAATTCTAGTTTTATATAATTATATTCTTATTAAAGTTTTTATTTACTCAAAAAATATAAAAACAAAAAAATTATTAAAATCGTTATTAAATCGCTTAACATTTATAATTATATTCTCTTAAATGTAAAAATCAATATAAAAATAGAAACATTATTTATTTGAACTTTTGCTAAGCATTAAAATTAATCTTTCCTTTAGTTGAGGGGTAATTTTTCTATAATTTGAGGGTAGAAATTTTGCTAAATCAAAATAAATTTTCTTTTCTGGATATTCTTTAATTTTTTTCAAAAAATTATCTTCATTAAAATTTAAATTTATTATTTTTAATTTTTTATCTAAAAGCTCTCTGTTTATTAAAGTTCCTTTCTCTAAAAGATACCACAAATCAAAAATATCTCTTCCCTTCTTTCTCCAAAGAAAAGCCCTAATTTTCTCTGTTAAAATTTCTTCTTCTTTTTCGCAAGAAATTAAAGAAACTGGGACGATTGGAAATTTCGTTTTTAAAGTAAAAATATTTGGTTCAAGAAAAATTTTTTCAAAAGAAAAATCTAATCTTATTGTTAATGGGTATTTAAAAAGTTTTCCTTGATATTTAATTTTAAATCTTAAAGAATTTTTGGCTTGATAAAGAAAGTTTAAACTTAATTCTGGAATTTCTATTTTTAAAATTTTCATTGTTTTACTTAAAAGTTCTTTGATTGTTTTAAAAGAAAGAGTTGTTGAAAAATCTAAATCTTCAGAAAATCTTGGAGAGTTGTAAAATAAATGAAGACAGGTCCCTCCTTTAAAATAAATTTTTTCACTTAATTTTTCTCTGTAAAAATAATTTAAAAACAAAATTTGGAGATATTCGCGAAAGATTGTGAATTTATCAATTTTAAAATATTGAGAAAGTTCTTCCAATTGTGTTTCACTAATCATATTTTTAAAAGTTTCATTAATTTTTCTTGCTTGGTTTTCTTTAAAATAGAGGAAAATTTTTTCTTATCTATCATTTTTAAATCAAAATCATCTTTTTCAAAATTTCTTAATCCTTTAGAACATAAATAAAGATAATCAAAAAGAGCTTTTTCTGGTAAAGCAATCAAAAATTTTTCTTTTTTCTCATAGTCAAAAAATAACTCTAATTTAATATGGGAATAAGAAAATTCTTTATCCAAAGTTTTAATAATTTTTGTTTTTTTAGGAGTTACTGAAGTAATTTGATAAGGAAATTGACTGATTATCCCATAAAAAGATAGAGCAGATTCTAAAGAAATATAAGATGGAAAATATAAAAAATTTGCAATTTGAAAGTCATCGGTTTTTGAAAAAGTAAAAAGATATTTCTTTTTAGTTAATCTTTTTAAAATTCCTCTTTTTGTCAATCTTTCCAAAATTTTATAAGTAGTATTTTCTTTTTGAATTTTAAAAATTCTTTTAAAATCAAAGACAGTAAAAAGAGAAATTTCCTTTTGTCTCAACTTTTCTATAATTGCTGCTTGAGTTAACATTCCCGCCATCAGTACAATTTTATACCAATTCTTTCCTCGTGTCAATTTTTATATTTTCGCACCTTCTTGGGGTTTTAACTAACTAAAACTAATTTATTCTTCATACGGCACAAATTTGCCGTTTTTTATTGTTTTAATTTATCTGCAAATTTCTTTAAAACTTTCATTATCAAACTGAACCACACGAAGAGGGTATATTACATCTCTATTTTGTTGAACTCTACTAGAACCTAAAACTCCAGAAAAATTTTTTATTTCCGATAAACCCTTTTTTACTCCCTCTGTAGTATAACCATATTTTTCTATAGCGGATTTTAACATATATATTGCATCATAAGTAAACGCACTAAATGAGTTGGGCACTTCACCATACCTTTTCTTATACGATTCTATAAATTTAGAAACTATGGGGTCACTACTAGAAGCATCAAACAACGTAGCAGTATAATATACACCATTTGCTGCTTCTCCTGTAGCTTTCAAATGCGCTGGTAGAGCTAACGCAAAATAAGCAAAAATAGGAATTTTAATATCTGCTTCTCTTAATTGTTTTATTAGTAAAGCTCCGGAAGAAGTATATCCTGAAATATATACTCCTTTTGAATTAGAATATTTAACTTTTGTAACAATAGTTCTAAAATCAGTATCTGATTTTCCATATGCCTCTTTTATTACTAACTCACCTTTAAATCTATTTTCAAAAGCTTTCAAGGCAGAAACCCCAAACTCATCATTAACATATAAAAATGCTAATTTATCTATTTCTGGAAATTTATTTTCTAAACAAGATATCATAGTATTTGCATCGTCATTTTCGTTAGGAAAAAATCTAAATGCGTATTCACTTCTATCTGTAATTCCAGGTAGGGCAACAGCAGTTAATAATAAATTTATTTTTTTCTCGTTAGCAATTGGAATTAATGCATTTGAAACACCGCTTCCAAAAACAACTACAGCATAGACACTTTTTTAGTATTAACTATTTTATTAAATGCTGAAACTCCTTCTGCTGGGTCATTTTTAGAATCATCGTATATTACTTCTATTTTTCGACCATTTACTCCTCCATTAGAGTTAATTTCATCAATAGCTAAATCAATGCCATTTTTTTGATATATTCCATTAGGAGCTGCACTTCCAGTTAATGGCAAAATTGCCCCAATCTTAATTGGTTCTTTTTCTGTAATAGAAGTTTGTTTTTTACCAACTCC
>JAPYWP010000028.1 GCA_028276315.1 Minisyncoccota bacterium
ATACTACAATTATAGAGAGTGTGACAACAAGTTCTACGAGAGTAAAACTTTTATACTGCCTTTTATGGAGCATATTAGAATATTATACCGCGGATTTATGCGGATTCAAAACTGATTTATGCGGATATTAACGCGGATTAACGCTGATAGATTAATTATTAATTAGGTTTGCATTAGTTCGTTTTAAATTAAAAAATTTTCCAACTCGTTAACTTAATTATTTTTAATTTGTATTATCTGTTTGACTTTTGCCTTTAAATTTTTGCGCCCCCAACCGGAGTCGAACCGGTGTTTCCGCCTTGAAAGAGCGGTGTCCTTGCCACTAGACGATGGGGGCTCACCGCAGATTATGCCACCACGGATATATGCGGATATTGAAACGGATTTATGCGGATAAAATATATACCCACGGATCTATGCGGATATTTAAACGGATTCACTCGGATTAAATAATTAAATATCCGTATTTAATCCGTTTAAAATCTGTATTTATCCGTATTTATCCGTTCCTAATCCGCATTAATCAGTTGTTATCCGTTTTGAATCCGTATTTATCCGTTGTTTTTAATTTACGAATGGATTTAAATAATAAATAAAACTTTTTTTAACTTCTTTTCCAACTTCATGCCTTATATAATAAAGATAGCTACAAGATAAATAACCCAAAATCACTCCCAAAACAAAACAAAATTTCCAAAATTTATTCCATTTTTCCATACTATAATTATAACATGAAAAGGGATCAAAGATTTTTAAAAAAAGATTGGGTTGCTCTTAAAATGATTGAAGCATTAGAAATGAAAGAAAATGATCTTGTTATAGAAATTGGAGGTGGCTATGGAATTATAACAAAATTTTTGAATACAAGAGCTATTATTTTTGAAAAAGATAAAAAACTTTATGATTATTTAATTAATAAATTTGAAGAAAAAATTAAAGAAGGAAAATTTTTAATTTTGAATCAAGATTTTTTAAAATTTGATTTACCACAAGAAAAATACAAAATAATAGGAAATATTCCTTATTCTATAGCTGGAAAAATAATTAGAAAAATTTTTGTTCCTGAAAAACATCCGGAAATTGCTGTCTTTACTTTTCCTCAAGAGCTTGGAGAAAAAATTTTATCTAAGCCTAAGGGAAGCTTTCTTTCTTATTTTATAAGAATCTTAGCTGAACCTAAAAAAATACTTTTTATAGATAAAAAACTTTTTTGGCCATCGCCTAAAGTAAATTCTTTAGCTATAAAGTTTATTTTTAACAAAAATATAGATTTTGATTTTTATGATTTTGTTAAATTTTTAAAATTATGCTTTTCTTCTCCGAAAAAAAATATAAAAAATAATCTTAAAAAAGAATTAAAAATAGAAGATATTGAAAATTTAATAAACAAAGACTTACTTAAAAAAAGAGCTCATCAAATTAGTTTAGAAGATTTAAAAAGAATTTATTTTGAATTTAAAAAAAATTCAAAATTTTAGATTTTCCAAATTATTTTTGTTTTTCTCTAAAATTTCAGCAACATATTTACCTCCTAAAAGATGAGGCCAAAATATAAAATCTGCGCCTAAACTTTTCAATTTTTCAATTTCTTTTAAGTTATAAGCTACAGAAATAAATTTTATTTTTTCATTTTGATTTTTGCAATATTTTAAAATAAGAGAGTTTGCTTCAAAATCAGGTATTGTACTAATTACAAGTTTTGCATTTTTAAAATTCAACAAATAAAGAAAATCTATGTCTTTACCATCTCCATAGACAGAATCTATGTTTTCTTTTTTTAGCTTTTCTATTATATTTGGATTATAATCTATAACTAAAAAATTTAAATTAAGCTCTTTTAATTTATCTTTAATAATGCTTCCAATCCTATCGCAGCCAAAAAGAAAAATATCATAATCTTTTTTAATTTCAATTTCCTTCTCTTTAAAGAATAAAAACTTTTTAATCTTACTATATATTTTTTCGTGAAAATAAATAAAGTAAGAAGAAATAAATATTGTTATAAAACCAACCAATGAAACGAAACTTAAAATTTTATCTTTTAAAATCTGATCTTGAAAAAAATTTTGTTTTACTAAAAGATTAATTAAAATAAAAGAAAATTCACTAATTTGACCAGCAGTTAAAGCTGTAATAAAACTAACTCTTTTTGGTAAAGAAAATAACTTTAAAATTAAAAGAACAATAATTGGATTAAAAATTAAAACAAATAAAGATGTAATTATTGATGATAAAAGAATATCTTTAAAATAAATTAAATTAAAAAAGCTACCAATATATACAAAAAATAAGATTAAAAAAAAGTCTCTTAAGCCAGATAGTTTTGAGATTATTTCTGTTGAAAAATTAGCTCTTGAAATTAAAAGGCCAGCAAAAAATGCGCCTAACTCGATTGGGAAATTAAATTTTAAAAACAAAAAACTAATTCCAAAAGCAAATGTTATTCCAAAGATAAAAAGAATTTCAAGAGATTTTTCTAATAATTTTTCTATTTTAACTATTATTTTTGGAACTATTAAAAACAAAATTATTAAAAGTAAAATTCCATAAAAAATTGAATAAAGATTTGTTTCAAAATTTATATTTAGTAAAAGAGGTAGCAAAATAAAAGAAAGAGCGGCAATAATATCTTGAACTATCATAAAACCAGTTGTAATTTTTCCATATAAAGTACTTAAAATTCTTTTTTCTGAAAATATTTTCATAACAATAGCGGTAGAAGAAAATGAAAAAGCTAAAGAAAGTATAAAAGCAAGTTTATCTTCAAAACCAAGAAATTTTAAAACGAAAAATCCTAAAATTGTTGTTATTACTTCTTGTAAAATCCCTAAAATTAAAGAAATTTTAAAAACATCCTTAAATGAATCTAATTTTAAACTTAAACCAACTAAAAACAAAAGTAAAACTATTGCTATTTCAGAAAATAAATTTAAAATTTTAAAAGTATCGCTATCTAAAGTAAAAATTTTTGTTGAAAAAAATCCACTTAAAATATAAGAGATTAATAGTGGTTGTTTAATTAAAAAAAATAAAAAAGATAAAATAAAAACTAAAATAAAAATTAAACTTATTTTCTCAATCATCTGTGCCCGGGGAGGGATTCGAACCCTCACGAGGGTAAACCTCACGAGATTTTGAGTCTCGCGCGTCTTCCAATTCCGCCACCCGGGCTAAAAAAATTTATCAGCAACTTTTGATGCAGCGAAAGAATTTGGTTTCACTTTTACTTCAAAACCATATCCACGAATATAGTTCATTAATTCTTGTATAATTTGACTTGTTTTGCCATTATAACCAACATCTATATGAAGCTCAAAGTTTATTTGCGGGTTTATATTTTTAAAATTTTCAATTAAACTTTTGGCTAAATCTAATGAATTAATAACCTCTTCCCAAATTCTCTGATTAATCAAATAAATTGATTTTTTATTTTCTGTCTCATAAAAACTTAAACTTTTTTGCCATCTTCTGTAAAAAAACCTTGCTCCAAAACCAACTCTATGAACCACTACTGCTGAGACAAAATCAACAAAATTATTATCTATTTCAGAATCTGTTCCTATCATTACTTTATAAATACCCTTTTTTTCATTTATAAAATTATTAATTTCTTTTAACATTTCAAAAAAACTTATAATTTTACCTGTTCCAGTTATAAAACGAAACTTTTCCATAATAAATAATTTTACCACTAAAATTTTTTGTTAGAAAAATCAAAAATAATCTTAAGGGCTAAAATTTCGGCTAAAATATGGGAACCACCATAACTAAAAAATGGTAATGGAAGACCAATTATAGGCAAAAGACCAACATTCATTAAAGAATTTATTGTAAATTGAGTAAAAATCCATATTTTAAATCCTTTTAAAAATAAAATTTCCTTTGTTTCTTTTAAAAAATCTTTTAATTTTTCTAATTGATTCCAAAATAAAATATAAAGAAAAATTAAAATTAAAAAACCAAAATAACCAAAATGCTCAACAAATGAAGCCAAAAGAAAATCTGTTGGAGCGCTCGGTAAAAATCCATAAATAGATTGATAACCTTTTTTAAAACCTTTTCCAAAAAAACCACCAGAGCCAAATGTTGTTTTGCTTTCAAAAGCATTATAACCCCCAGAAAATATATCTTTCTCTGGATAAATAAAATTTAAAATTCTTTCCTTTTGATAATCTTTTGCTATAAAAAACCAGAAAACTAAAAAGAAAATTAAAATTAAAGATATTAGAAATATTTTTATTTTAAAGTTAAGATAAGGAAAAACTAAAAAGAACCAAATAGAAAGAAAAACTAATAAAGAGCCAAAATCATTTTGAAGATAACATAAAAATGAAAATATAAAAATTATAAAAATATATTTTAAAAAACTTAAAAATTTTTTAATTTCTTTTTGGTAAGCAAGTTCTCTTGATAAAATTAAAACAAAAATAATTTTAGCAAATTCTATAGGCTGGAAATTAAAAAAATAAATTTTAAGCCAGGCTTTTTTAAATCCAAACAAAAAAGCCAAAAAATTTAAAAAGATAACTAAAACAAAAATTAAATATAAAAAATTCTTTTTAAAATAAATGTAAGAAAAATTTTTCAAAAAAATTAAAAAAATTATGGAAAATAAGAAAAAAATAATTTGCTTTAAGTATAATTTTTCTTTGACGCTAATGCTAAATAGTGTAATTATTGAAAATAATAAAATAAAAGAAACTATAACTATTATTTTAAATTTTAATTCTTTAGTAAAATAAATTAACATCTGGAATTAATTTAAATTTACTATGGGGCGTTGGCTGAATTTTGAATAAAATTTTAAATTCTTTTACCTCAAGCGGCCCTAAAGATCCTAAATTAAAAGAACTAATGTTTAAAATCTCATCATAGTCAGAAAGTAAAAGTCCAAAAATTTTTACATTATTTAGAGCTAAATTTCTTTTATTTAGAACATTTCCGCTTAAAATATAAAAGTTTTCATCTTTTGTAATCTTAACATTTTGAAAATCTATTTCAACTTTATCAGGAGAAATTTTTGGCCTTATCCAATCCCCTCTTTCTGTTTCAATATCAAGATCATAATTTATATATTTTAAAGGTAAATTTTCAAAAATTATATATTTTCTTTGACCAGGATTTATAAAAACACTTTTTTCTTTTTCTAATAAAACTACATTTTCTTTTTTAATTTTTATTTTTACTTTAAAATCTAAAAGACCATAATCATAATTTTGATTTAAAACTACAATTAAAATATCTAAAACACCCCTAAAATCAAATTTTTTTATTAATTCAATTTTTGGCTCTTTAAGCTCAAAAATTCTACATGGCGGGCAAGGACCACCACAATCAACACCAAGCTCTCCTTGATTTTGAACACCATCAAAGCAACTTGGTTTTTCTTTTGTTATTAAGGCTAAAAATAAAACAAAAATTAAAATAATTAAAACAAAAAATAAAGTTATTTTAATTCTTTTTTTTGTTCTCCAACTCATAAAACAAGCCCTAAAATTCTAGTAAGTTCTTCAAGAGAAGTTTTATTTTCAATGACTTTTAAAATACCATCTTGAATTAAATCTACAAAATTATTTTGTTTTAAATATTTGTAAATTGCTTGCTCTGATGGATCTTTTGCAACAATTTCTCCAAGCTCAAGATTCATTTCAAACATCTCATAAATACCGATTCTACCTTTATAACCTATAAAATTACAAATATCACAACCTTGTGGTATTGGAATGTAAAAATTTTCTAAATCATAATTTTTTAAAATTTCATTAGGCACATCTTTTAATATTTCTTTTATCTTATTTTTTAAGTTTTCATCTGGTTTTTCTTTTTTTGCACAAACGCAAACTCTTCTAACAAGTCTTTGAGCAATAACAAGTCTTAGAGCTGGTGGAATTAAATCTCTTTTTACTTTTAAATTTACAAGTCTTGGGATTGCGCCTAGAGAACTATTTGTATGCAAAGTAGAAATAACAAGATGCCCTGTTAAAGAAGCATTAATTGCTATGTTTGCTGTTTCTTCGTCTCTAATTTCTCCTATTAAAATAACATCAGGGTCTTGTCTTAAAATTGCCCTCAAACCAGAAGAAAAAGTATAACCTTCTTTTGGATTAACTTGCGTTTGCTGAATTCCTGGTAATTTGTATTCAATAGGATCTTCTATTGTTATTATTTTAATTCCTGGATTGTTTATTTTATGAATAAAACTATAAAGAGTTGTAGTTTTGCCAGAACCAGTTGGGCCTGTAGTTAAAATCATTCCATTGGGTTGCAAAAGATTTTTATTAATTATAACTAATTGATCCTCTCTAAAACCAAGATTTTCTAATTTTAATTTCACTGTTTCTGGATCTAAAATTCTTAAAACAAAAGTCTCATCATAGTCACCTGGTATTACAGAACTTCTAACCTCAAGCTCTTTTTCTTTTAAACTCAACGTAAATCTCCCATCTTGAGCTATTTTTTTGAATGTTATTTTCATTCTTGATAAAATTTTTAGTCTATTTTTGACTATTTGATAAGAATTTAAAGAAATTTTTCCAGCTTCGTGTAAAATACCATCAATTCTAAATCTTATAATTACAGAATCTTTTTGTGGCTCAAAATGAACATCTGATGGATGAAAAATTAAAGTTGCTCCTATTATAACCTCTAAAATATCAAAAGCTAAATTTGGAGTGTCATATTTTG
The DNA here is from genome assembly GCA_028276315.1 of Minisyncoccota bacterium. GTDB lineage: Bacteria > Patescibacteriota > Minisyncoccia > UBA6257 > HR35 > RSWP11. Next base: position 6,685 of record JAPYWP010000028.1, read on the forward strand.
AAATTAAACTTTCTAGATCTTTTAAGTTTTTTATCTGATTTTTTATCTTTTCAATTAAAGAACTTTCAACATGAATTACGCTAACATTTATTGTTTTTATTTTTTGATTTTCAATTTTTTCATAATCATCAATTACTTTTTTAAAAGAACTATACGATATAACGAAAATTTCTACCTGGTACCCTTTGTTTTTAAGACTTTCTATAAAATTTAAAGTTTTTTCATTTTTAGGATCTATAACTCCTAATTTAACTTTATTTGCATCTAACCAAAAAATAACACAATTTACTTCTTGAGCTTTTTTAGAGTCTATTAAATTTAAAACTTCTGGATGAATAAATGTATAATTAAGATTGATATAGGGAAAATTAGTTAATTCTGCAAGTTTTTGCGCAAGCTGTTCTTCTTTTTCTTGCCAAATTTTTGCAATATTTATATCCTGCATAATTTATAATTATAATCTTAAAATGAGAAAAAAACCTAAAAAAAGAAGATTATTAAATTTAGTTTACTTTTTAGTGTCTGTTTTTATAGTATTTTTAACTATAGCGGTTTTTTATTTTGCTTTCTTAATAAATTCTTTACCAGAAATTAATCAACTGCAGGGAGGAGAGTCAACAAAAATTTATGATAGAACAGGAAATTATGTTATTTATGAAATCGGACCTAAAAAAACAATTTTAAAACCAAATGAAATTCCTGAAATGGTTAAAAAAGCTTTTATAGCTGTAGAGGATAAAGATTTTTACAAGCACCCAGGAATTAGTTTTAGAGGAATTTTAAGAGCAA
>JAPYWP010000029.1 GCA_028276315.1 Minisyncoccota bacterium
TCAGGTACAGATGGTTGCATTTTTATGGAAAAAATAAAATTTAGATTTGAAACATCAACAATAGATAATCAAACAATAATTCATGGATATGGAATTTTTGGTGATTCTATTTTTAGAGTTCTTGAGGCAAGAGAAGTTATATATTAAATTTTCTTTTTAATTCTGCTTCTTTTGATTTTTCAAACTCTTCTATTTTCTCTTCTGAGCTTTTAACAATTTCTTTTAGCCTTTCATCATCTAATTTTACTAATTTTTCAGCTTCTTTTAATAATTTTTCTTTTTCATTTAAACTTGGGTCATCTAAAACTTTTTCTAACAATATTTTTAAAATCATTCCTATTTTTGGTCCAGGATTTAAATTAAATTTTTCTATTAAATCATTCCCATTTATTTTTAGCATTTTTGGTGTTATAGGTTCTTGCATAACTTTTTCAATCATATACTTTAAATGTCTTAGTCTATATGGGAATGCTTTTTTAACGCCAGATCCAATTCTATCTGCCTCTCTTAATTTTAAAAGATCGTCAATATTTTCTATACCAACTTTATTTATAAATCTTCTTACCCCCTTTTCAGTAACTTCCCCTACATTATAATAAAACATATGGTAATAAATAAGTTTTGTTACTTTTTGAATAAAATTTTTAGGGAATTTTAATCTTTCAAGAATTTCTTTTGCCATTTTAGCGCCAACAACTTGATGCCCGTAAAAAGTACAATCAGGACCCTCTCCTTTTTTTGTTCTAGGTTTTCCTATATCATGTAAAAGAGCTGCAAATCTTAAATATAATGGAAAATTTTTTTCTATAGCATACTCTAGTGATTTAACATTATGCTCATAAACATCATAAATATGATGCTTATTTTGACCAACTCCTATTCCTTCATCAAGCTCTGGAATTATATATTTATTTAGCCCAATTGCGCTTAACATTCTTATTCCTCTTGCGCCGTCAGGAAGTTCAATTATTTTTATAAGTTCATCTCTTATCCTTTCTTTTGATATTTTTTCTAAAAAATTTGCCAAATCTTTAATTGCTTCTTTTGTATTTTTTTCTATTTCAAATTGAAGTTCAGTAGCAAATCTAACAGCTCTTATCATTCTAAGCGGATCTTCTTTAAATCTTTCATAAGGATCTCCAACTGCTTTTATTATTTTATTTTTAAGATCATCTAATCCTCCAACATAATCATAAATATTACCCTCAATATCCAAAGCTAATGCATTAATTGTAAAATCTCTTCTTTTTACATCTTCTTTTAATGAAGAAACAAAAATAACTTCATCCGGATGTCTAAAATCAGAATATTTTGATTCAACTCTATAAGGAGTAATTTCTATTATTTTTAAAGTAGGATCATTACTTTCTGTTTTTACACTAACAGTCCCGAATTTATTTTCATAAAAACTATTTTCTTTAAAAATTTCAAGTATTTGTTCTGGTTTTGCGTTAGTGGTTAGGTCCCAGTCTTTTGGTTTTCTTTTTAAAATTAAATCTCTAACACAACCTCCAATTAAAAAAACCTCAAAATTAGCTAATTTAAGCTTTAAAAATACATCAACAACTTCTTTTGGTAAAGTTGTTTTAGGGTCTATTTTTTGAATTTTGATATTTTTTGTTTCAGCCAAATTTTTGAGCGGGTGAGGGGAATCGAACCCCCATTTCCAGCTTGGGAAGCTGGCGTTTTGCCACTAAACTACACCCGCTCATAACTAATTATAAACCAAATTATAATTTTATTATGAAAATTAAAAGTTTTACAATTGTTGAGGTTTTAATTACAATGGGAATTTTGTTTTTAATTTTAAATTCTTCAATTTTATTTTTTGGCGGGCCAAATTTAGATGTTGTTTTAAAAGACGAAGCTTATAGAATTGAAACAACTCTAAGAAGCGCAAGATATAGATCTTTAATAAAAGAAAAAGACTCAAATTGGGGAGTTTACTTTTCTAATTTAAGAGAATTTAAACCATTTTATTCTATTTTCTATGGAGATAGTTATTTAGAAACAAAATCAGAGGGTAAAAAAAATTTAGATAATGCTCTTTTTTTTAATATTCCAACCTCTGGCACTACTTCAGTAATTGTATTTGAGGAATTAACAGGAAATTTGAAAAATGCTACTTCTTTTGAAGTTGAAATAAGAATTAAAAAGATGCCGAATGTTGGTAAAAAAATTAAGGTTAATCAAGTTGGCGCAATAGAAGTTGAAGAAATTAAATAAAAAAAAGATTTAATAACTGAAATTAAACTTTTAAATTTTTGTCTCTTTAATAACACAAGACTCTAACATCTAATTTCCCACATCTTAAATTCTGTATATAATTATATTGGGGTCAAAATTAATATTTTTTTTAAAAATATTATGAAAAAAATCCTTATTATTTCATTAATTTTTATAACTTTTAATTTAAATTTTGCTTTAGCTCAAACAGCACCATTAGATGTTAATCTTTTACAGCAGCTTGTGGATATCTTACAAAAATTAATTCAACAAAAGCAGATTCAATTACCACAAGCTCCTGCTGTTCCAATGCAAGAATCACCCAAAGCTCCATTACAGGTTGTTCCTTCAGAGATAAAATTAATCCATCCTGAAAAATTAGAATTGCCAAAAGAAGTTAAACCAGCTATTCCTGAAATTGATAAAACAAAACCATTTATTCCAGAAGTAATAAGACCAATATTACCAGATGAAACTAGAGAAGACGATGCTATAATTCAGGTTAATAATTTAAAAATTACAAGAATAGTATTAAACCCGGGGATAAACGATGTTAAAGCTGTATTTTTCGCTGTAAGAGACATTAATTGGAGATGTATGTTTTGGGAAACAGAAGAAAGTCCTACATCTTTGGCTTGCCCCCAATATTTAGTAAAACCAATATTAGAAAAAGAATTAGCTATTCAAATATCAAATGATACAAATTTACTTTTGAGAAATAGGAAAAAAGCAAAAATAGAGGATTTTAATGTTGGAGATAAAATAAATGTCTATGGTTATATGGATAAAGATAACTATAGTATTGATGCTTTGATTGTAAGAAAAATAGTAAGTACACCAAAACCTCTTCCACCAATTCCAGTCCCAACTCAACCAGTTCCTGTTCCTCCGCCAATTCCAACTCCGCCATTACCAATTTCACCAACATCAGCTCCACCAGCACTACAATCTCCATCAATTCAAGTATTATCTCCTAATGGAGGAGAAAAATTAGAGCTTGGCAAACCTTATGCAATTAGATGGAATGCTAAAAATGTAAATAGAATAAATATTTATTTAGAAAATTGGGGAGTTGCTGGAGCAAGTGGTCCTTTAACTTGGTTAATTATGGAAAATGTTGATGCTTCATTAGGTTTATGGTATTGGGCACCGCCTCAAGATATTATTCCTAAAATTACTCCAGGAAATCTTTATAAAATTAAAATAGAACAAGTTAAAGAAGAAAGTCGAAATCCTGCATCAGATTCAAGCGACAATTTCTTTAGTATTGTTGAATCTTCTCCTATAACTACTCCTGGTACTCCATCACTTCAAGTTGTTTATCCTAATGGATTTGAAAAATGGGAAATTGGCAAACCTTATGCAATTAGATGGAATGCTAAAAATGTAAATAGAATAAATATTTATTTAGAAAATTGGGGAGTGGCTGGGGCAGGTGGTCCTTTAACTTGGTTAATTATGGAAAATGTTGATGCTTCATTAGGTTTATGGTATTGGGCACCGCCTCAAGATATTATTCCTAAAATTACTCCAGGAAATCTTTATAAAATTAAAATAGAACAAGTTAAAGAAGAAAGTCGAAATCCTGCATCAGATTCAAGCGACAATTTCTTTAGTATTGTTGAATCTTCTCCTATAACTACTCCTGGTACTCCATCAATTCAAGTTGTTTATCCTAATGGATTTGAAAAATGGGAAATTGGCAAAACTTATACAATTAGATGGAATGCTAATAATGTAAATAGAATAAATATATTTTTAGAAGATTGGGGTTCGCCTGGGGGAGGCGCTGTAGTTTATTTGATTGGTAAAAATATTAATGCAACATTAGGTAGCTGGTCTTGGACAGTATCTGATGAAGTCTTTAAAATTAAACCAGGTTCCTTTTATAGAATTAAAATAAGACAAATAGATGAAGGAGTACCAAATCCTGTATCAGACTATAGCGATGATTTCTTTAGTATTGTTGAATCTTTGCCAACCTCAACATCAACCACAACACCAACTTTAGGAATAACTTCTCCAAGACCACAAACTCCGCCTCAAGTTAGAAAAGGAACGAATGCTACATTAGCTAAATTTTATTTTACAGCACCTCCTGGAGGTGAAGATATCGTTATTAGGAGTATAAAGTTTAGAGTTATGAAAAATGTTCTAGAACCGGGAGCAACCTCTACTACTTTACAACCTGGAGATTTAGGTAATATTAGTATATTTGATGGTGAGACAGGGATGATATTTGATATAGGTCTTTGGGGTAGTTTAAATACCGGTTTTATTGCTTATCTTTCCCTGGGAGTTCCAGCTGGAAAAACAAAAATAATAGAAATAAAAGCAGATATTCCTATAAATACTTCAGCTAAAAGTTTTGGAACTTATCTTTCAAATACCGATGTTGAAGCTTATGGAAATTTTGAAAGAAGAGCTACTGTTTTAGGAAGTGGAGAATGGTATGTAGAAGTAGTGGAGTAATAAGAAGTGAGAGGTGAGAAATGGAAATTTATAAAAATTTATATTATTCGAACTGGCTCATGTTTATTTTTTTAAAGTCTGTATAAAATTAGCCTAGTTTGCGTGTGCTTTATAATTTTATTATGAAAAATTATATTTTAATTGCTTTTTTAATTTTAATAGTTGTGGCTATTTTAATGGTTTTTAGGCCAGTTAATGTTAGGCAAGTTATTGAAGATTCCCAAAAATCTGAAATTAATTCTGGTTATTTTATCGGAGAAGTTAGTGCAAAACCATTTGTTATTTTTGAAGATTATCAATGTCCTGTTTGCAAAAAGTTCGCTTTAGAAATTGAGCCAAAAATTCATCAAGAATATGTCAAAAATAATAAAATAAAAATTATTGTGAAATTTTATCCTATTTTAGGCAAAGAATCTTGGGATGCTGCTATTGCTGCAAATTGCGCTGGAAAACAAGGTAAATTTTGGGAGTATAGAGAAATACTTTTTGAAAATCAATTTGGAGAAAATTTAGGTAGATTTAAAGAAGAAAATTTAATAAAATTTGCAAGTTTGTTAAATCTTAATATAGATAATTTTAAATCTTGTTTAAATGATGAAAATTCAAAAAAAGAGGTAGAAAAAGATTTTAATTTAGGTAAAAGTCTTAAAATTTATGGAACGCCTTCTTTTTGGTTTGATGGCAAAACCTATATTGGATTTTTAGATTATGGTAAAATTAAAGATATATTAAAGTAAAACATGGTTAGAGTTAAAAGAGTAAAAATTAAAAATAAAAAAAGAAGAAGGCTTTTAAAAGCTGTAAAAGGTTATCGTTGGGGTAGGAAATCTAAAAAGAAAATGGCGCGAGAGGCTTTTTGGCATGCAATGGTCCATAGTTATCGTGGCAGAAAAGAGAAAAAAAGAGTTCAAAGAAGATTGTGGCAGATAAGACTTAATGCAGCATTAAGAGAAAGAGGTTCAAAGTATAGTATTTTTATGCACAAACTTAAAGAGAAAAATATAAAAATAAATAGAAAAATTTTATCTCAAATAGCAATAGAGCATAAAGACCTTTTTGATAAAATTTTTGAATACGTTAATAGCTAATTAAATAAACTAAAAAATTCAAAAGTCAAGAGTAATGTAAGTTTTTTTACTATATACAGGCAATATAAATTAATAAATTTTCCGCCTCTCACCCCTCACCCCCCACCTTCCACCTCTTACTTTTGTAAACTAAGCACGTAAAATATAAATTAATAAATTAATTTCCCACCTCCCACTTCCCACCTCCCACTTCTACTCTTTATAAAAATATCCACAAAAATTGCAAGCTCGATGAGGCAAAATTTTATTATTGCATTTTTTACAGGATACAAGATTTATTTCTTTTAATTTTTGATGCAATCTTCTTCTTTTGACTTTTGATCTTGAATTTCTTTTTGCTGGTACTACCATAGAATAAATTATAACATATATTTTGACAAATAAATTTTTAGATTTAAAATAATATTAAATGAGTTTGATCTACACAAAAAAAGGAGACAAAGGCAAAAGTTTAATTAATGGAAAATATATTTTAAAATCAAGCTTAATATTTAAAATTTTAGGGCAGACTGATGAATTCATATCTTATATTGGATTTTTGAAACATCTAGTTAAAAATAAAAATCTTAAAAATGTTTTAGAAGAGATTCAAGAAGAAATGTTCATTTTACAAGCAAAGCTTGCTTCAATATTTTTAATTAAAAAAAATCCAAAAAATTTGCCTGATTTAAAAGATGCATTAAAAAATTGGGAAGAATTTATAGATAATTTGAATTTGAAAGTCCCTCAAAAATTCATAATTCCTGCAACAAATAAAGAATCTGCAATTTGTCATCTTTTAAGAGCAAAAATAAGAATAATAGAGGAGAATTTAGTTGATTTAATTAAAAATAGAAAAGAAAAAGAAGAATTTTTAAGTTATATAAATAGGCTTTCAAGTCTCTTTTACGCATTATCACTAAAATTAAGCAATAATAAAGAAAAATTTCCAAGTTATAAGATAAAAAAAGTAAAATGGAATTAAAAGAAGAATATTTTAATACAGAATTTTTAGAAAGAGAATTCTTTAAAAAGTTAATTAAAAGAATGGATCCAAATAGCAAAGATTTTAAGGTTGTTGAAAAATCTTATGAATTTGCTTATGAAAAACATTTAGGGCAAAAAAGGTTAAGCGGAGAAAATTATATAAATCATCCTCTAAGAACAGCTTTGAATATTTTAGATCTTAATTTAGACCATGAAACAATTTCTGGTGCTATTTTACATGATATTCTAGAGGATACAAATGTAAGCTACAAAGAGCTTAAAGATATTTTTGGAGAAAATATAGCATTTTTAGTCGATGGGGTTACAAAAATAACCTCAATTAAATATCAGAATAAAAGCGTAGCTGAACTTCAAAAACTT
>JAPYWP010000030.1 GCA_028276315.1 Minisyncoccota bacterium
TACATTTTCTTACTACTTCTTCTAACATTTTTAAAACAGCAGGATTTCTTTCATCACCAATTTGGGTTAATATTTCATTGTCTCTATCAATTCCTAAAACAAGTTGTGTTAAATCATTTGAACCAATTGACATACCATCAAAAATTTCTAAAAATTCATCTGCTAAAAGAACATTACTTGGTATTTCGCACATAACATAAATTTTAAGTTCTGGATCTTGGATAATTGATCTAATAATTTGTACTACTTCTCTACCTTCTTCTGGAGTTCGACAGAATGGCACCATTGGCACTACATTTTTTAATTTCATTTCTTCTCTAACTTTTTTAATTGCTAAAACTTCAAGTTCAAACGCTTTTCTAAAATTAGGATGATAATATCTACTTGCTCCACGCCAGCCAATCATTGGATTTTCTTCTTTTGGTTCATAAATTTCTCCACCAATCAAATTTCTATACTCATTAGTTTTAAAATCAGAAAATCTAACGATAACTTCATTTGGCCAAAATGCAACTCCAATTTTAGCAATTCCTTCAGCAAGTTTGTCTATGTAATATTGTTTTTTATCATCGTATCCTTTTGTCAATTCATCAATTTTTTCTTTTATTTCTTTTGGTAAATTAGGATAGTCAATTAAAGCATTGGGGTGAATTTTTATCTCACTTGCAATAATAAATTCTTCTCTAGCAAGTCCAACTCCTTTAACCGGCAAATACCATTTTTCTAAAGCTTCATCAGGCTCTCCAATATTTACATAAACTTTTGTCTTTGTCTGAGGAATTTCTTCTATTTTATGTTCTATGACTTCATATTCTAAAATTCCTTGATAAATTCTTCCTTCAAGTCCTTGAGAATTATCAATTGTTATTTCATCCCCTGTTTTCAATTTTTCTAAAGCACCATTTACACCAACAATCGCAGGAATTCCAAGTTCACGAGCAACAATTGCAGCGTGACAAGTCCTACCTCCTTTTTCTGTTATTATTCCTTTAGCAATTTTCATTATTGGTTCCCAGTCAGGATCAGTCATTTCTGTAACTAAAATTTCTCCAGCTTGAAATTCATTTATTTTCTCAACATCTCTAATCACTCTCACTCTTCCAGCTGTTATTTGACTTCCTATAGCAATTCCTTTTAAAATTTCGTGCGGTTTCGTTTTTAATCTATACTCATACCAAACATTTTGTTTTGTTGAATGTACCGTTTCGGGTCTTGCTTGAACAATATAAAGTTTATTTTCAATTCCATCTTTTGCCCATTCAATATCCATTGCTTTTCCATAATGTTTTTCAATTAGATAACCATATTTAGCAAGAAGTTTTACTTCTTCATCTGTTAAAGAAAACATTCTTCTTTCTTCTTTTGTATCAACTTCTTTCACTCCACCTCCTTCAGCATAAACAATCTTTCTATTTTTCTCTCCCAATTTTTTAGAAATTATTGGAAATTCATCCGCGTCTATCCGCGTTGTATCTGCGTTCATCCGCGGTTTAAAAACAATAAACTCATCTGGCACAACTTTTCCTTGAACAATTAATTCTCCTAAACCAAAAACAGAATTAACAACAATAACATTTGGACAACCATTATCTGGATCAATTGTAAACATTACTCCAGAACTACCAACATCACTTCTTACCATCTTTTGTACAGCTACAGAAAGCTTAACTTTAAAATGATCAAAGCCTTTATCTTCTCTATAAGAAATAGCCCTATCAGTAAAAAGCGAAGCAAAACAAAATTTTATTTTTTCAAGTAAATCTTTTTCACTAACGTTAAGATATGTTTCTTGCTGACCCGCAAATGATGCTCCGGGTAAATCTTCTGCTGTGGCACTACTTCTTACTGCTACGGTTAAATCTTCTCCATATTCTTCTTTTAATTTTTGAAAAGCGCTCAAAATCTCGTTTTTCAAATCTTCAGGAAATCCTCCGCTTTTAATCAAATTTCTTATCTCTTCTCCCCTTTTATGTAAATCTTCAATATTATGAGTATCTAAACCTTTTAAAACATTGTGAATTTTCTCTTCCAAATTATTAAATTGAATAAAATAATCATAACCTTCTGCAGTCACTGCAAAACCATTAGGCACCGGCACCCCAGCATCAGCTAACTTATTATACATTTCTCCCAAATTAGCATTCTTTCCTCCAACTAAGTTAGTATCTTTTGCTGAAATTTCACTAAAAAATTTTATATAACGCATAGGGATATTTTAAGATATATTTTATTTAATTAAATCTTCAAGTTTAATTTTATCTAAATTATCTAAAGAACTTTTTATAGTTTTATTAATATTTTCAATATCAGAGTTACTTTTTTTAATATTTTCCATCCCCATATTCAAAAATTATAGTCATTTTTTTAAAAATTGCAAGTTAATTTTTATTTTCTTTTTCTCTTTAATAGCCAATCTGGTGGATCAGTAAATTTAATTATTGGATAACTATTTATTTCTTCTTCACTAACATCATAATAAATCTTATAAATAACCTCAACACTGCCATATAGAGCCTTTCCCCAATCAAGTTCTAAATCTCTTGCTACTTCTTTTACAATTTCTTCATTAGGTCCTTCTAATTCAACAAATGTTTCAATCCATGGCCACGTATCAATAGTTATTTCAACGCCTTTATATTTCCATCTTTCTCTTTTTGTTTCTTGATAAGATTTTTCCACCATCCCAATGGCTTCTAAAAATTCACAAGTTTTTTCAAAATCATTAACAATAATACTAATTTCTTTTGTACTATTTTAGGGTTCAAGGTTAAACTTTTTTTCTAAATCAATGGCTTTTACGATTTTTTATTGAAACTCTGAAAATAATTTTAAAAAAAATTTCAAATCCTAAATCTTATTGATTCCAATTTTTCACCATCTTTAATACAAAACAATATTCTAATATTCTATAGAATGTTGAAATTTTTTGTATCTTGATCTTCAGATTTGGTATTTTTTATAGATTATATTCCCAATAAGATTGCCAAATAAATGGAGTTTCTAAACATTCTTTAATGGTTTTATTATTAGCTAAAATTTCAAGGCCATAATGAGTGACAAAATATATTTTCATAAATTTTTAAATGATTGATTAATTTTATTCATATCTCAATGCAACGATTGGATCTAGGTCTGCTGCTCTTTTGGCTGGCCAGTAACCAAAAATTATTCCTACTAAGCTTGAAAAAGTTAAAGAAAGAAAAATTGAATATAAAGAAACTTCTGAAGTAATATTAGCAAATTTAGAAACTCCAATAGATATTAAACTTCCTAAAATTATTCCAAAGATTCCGCCGATTAATGTTAAAATAACTGATTCGATTAAAAATTGCATCAAAATTTCTCTTTTCTTTGCTCCAATTGCTTTTCTTAAACCAATTTCTTTTGTTCTCTCGGTCACAGAAGTAAGCATCATATTCATAATACCAATGCCACCAACAACTAAAGAAATAGCAGCAATTGAAGCTAAAAAGATTGTCATTGTATTTATTAAAGAATTAAAAGTATTTAAAAATTCTTGAGAAGCAATAACAGAAAAATCTGGATTATCAGCAGAAACTTTATGTTCTTTCAAAAGTGCTTGAGTTATTTCTTCTTTTAAACCTTCAATTAAATCAGAGCTTTCTGCTTGAACAGCAATTTGTGATAAATATTCAGAACCGGTTAATATTTTTTGCATTACCAAAAGCGGCACTAAAACAACTTCGTCAGGATTCATAAAACCAAGGCTTCCTTTAGGCTCTAAAACACCTATTACTTTAAAATTAACCTTATTAATTCTTATTGTTTTTCCAATTGGATCTTCGCTGCCAAATAAATCTTCTGCAACAGTAGGACCTAAAACTGCAACCCTATTTAAATCATTTTCTTGAAAAAATCTTCCGCTTTGAATTTTAGAATTTCTAACAATTAAATAATCAGGGGTAACTCCTAAAACCAAAGAATTTGTATTTTTGCCTACTGAAGAGACAATTTGAAACCTTCTACTAATTTCAGGAGAAACAGCTTTGACTCCTTCAATTTTTTTAATAACATCAACATCTTTCATTTTTAAACTTTGTGCTGTACCTCTTCCAGCAGAAACAATACCTCTTCCAGGTTGAATAATTCCAGGAAAGACAGTTAACATATTAGAACCAAGACTTTCAACACTTTGAGCAATTTGTCTTTTTGCTCCTTCACCAATTGAAAGCATAGCAATAACAGCAGTAATACCAATAACAATTCCTAAAATTGTAAGTCCTGATCTTAACTTGTTTGCTGTTATTGACCTAAAAGCTTCTTTTAATAAATCATAAAAACTCATTTTGTAATATTACCATTAATTATTATTCTATCTTTGACTTTAAATTCATCAATTATCTCTCCATCTCTAATTGAAACTATTCTTTCAGCATGTTTAGCAACATATTCTTCATGGGTCACTAAAACAATTGTTTTTCCAAATTCAAAGTTTAATTTTTGAAAAGTATCTAAAACTATTTCTCCGGTTTTCGAATCTAAATTTCCTGTTGGTTCATCAGCTAAAATCAAAAGAGGATCATTAACAAGAGCTCTTGCTATAGCAACTCTTTGTTGCATACCACCAGAAAGTTGATTAGGATAATAATACCAGAAGTTATCTGGAAAAGCTGCTGATTTTAAAGCTTGAATTGCTTTTTGTTTTCTTTCTTCAGGTTTTACACCAGCATAAACCAAAGGAAGTTCAACTTGTTCAATAACTCTTACTCTTGGAAGCAAATTATAGGCTTGAAAAACAAAACCAATTTTTCTTTTTCTTATTTCAGCAAGTTCATCATCGTTTAAAGTTGAAACGTCTTTCCCTTCTAAAAAATATTTTCCTGAAGTTGGTCTATCTAAACAGCCAATTATATGCATTAATGTTGACTTTCCAGAACCAGAGGGTCCCATAATAGCAACAAATTCTCCTTCTTTAATCTTTAAATTAATATTTTTTAAAACAACAGTTTCAACATCAGAGTTTTTATAAATTTTAGTTATATTTTCAAGTTTGATCATTGTCTTTGCCTGCCAAATGGCATTCGAGGTAAAAATGGATTAGTTTGTTGTCTATTTTGAGCTGTTTGATTTAAGGTTCTTATAATGATAATCTCTCCTTCTTTTAGCCCTTCTAAAACTTCAGTAAACTCATCATTTGAAATTCCTGTTTTAATATATCTTTTTTCAATTAAGTTTTGAGGAATTGCTACTGGCTTAAATGAATTTTTTCTTTCAATTTCGTAATTTTTAACCACTTGGACGTATTGTCCCATTCTATCACTTTTAATAACTGAATTTGGTACTAATAAAACATTTTCTTTTCTATCAACAATAATTTCTGCATTAACAGACATTCCGGGTTTTATTTCTTTATTCTCGTTTTCAAAAGCAATTTTAACTTCATAACTTACAACACCCTGCTCTTCTTTCCCTTCAGTGCTTATTTCTACAATTTTGCCTTTTATTTTAAGGTCTGGAAAAGCATCAAACGTTAAATTTGCATCTTGTCCAATTTTAACTTTAGCAACATCTATTTCGTTTAAACTGATAGAGGTCAATCTTTGCTTACTAATAATCCTAGCTAACACTGTAGAGGGTGAAACTACATCGCCTTTTTTAACATTTATTTTGCTTACTATACCATTTATATTTGAGTAAATATTAACTTTTTTTAAATTATCTTTAGCAAGTTCTAAATCGTATTCTCTTTGTTTAATAAGTAGTTTTTGATTCTCTATATCTAATTCATCAGCTCCTTTTTTTAGTTTTTCTAAATATTTTTCTCTTTCTTTGATTAATCTTTCAGCGTTATTTAAATTATTTTTATTATCTTCAATAGCTCTTTTGGTTGAGAGTAAATTAATTAAATGATTATTAACTTTATTTAGGTAAATTGTTAAATTAGAAATATGATTATTGGATATAGGAATTATTAATTTATTATTATTTTCCATTAAATTTTGGTAAAGTTGGATTAAATCTAAAGAATCTTTTATTGCTTCTGATGTTAATTTTACTGTATCATAAGTTTCTAAAATTAAATTTTCTATTTTTTCTTTTTCAGAAAATCTACTTATAAGTTTATAGTCATTAAAATTTTTATCATAAGCCAATTTTGCTTTTTGATAATCATTTTCTATCTTATCTTTAAAGAGCACAGCTTTTGCTTCATCGTAAATTTTTGAACTATCAAAGTAAAAATAAAGATTAAAACTTGATTTATTTATATCATAACCATAAAGAATATTTTTTAATCCATCCATAATATCTGGAAGATCTAAAAATGCATTACTTACAATGCTAAATCCATCTTCATAGGCTTTATTTAAATCATCTAGAGCTTTTTGTCTTTGTTCTTTTGCTTGTAAAAGCGCATTTTCTGCTTGAATTAAATCTAATTCTTCTGGCGGTTTTAGCATTTTTTGAAGATCTATTTTTGCTCTTTCTAAAAGAATTTCAGCATCTTTTAATTGCTTTTTATAATCAGTATCATCAAGTTTAAATAACAAGTCTCCTACTTTAACTTCTTTACCCTCTTTTATAAAAATAGCCGCAATCTCTCCACTTATTTTCGGTTTAATCTCTATTTCATCTTGACTTAAAACTTTACCAGAACCAGTAACTAAAACATAAATATTATCCTTTTTAACATTACTAATCATATATTGTGCATTACTATTTTTTGTTAACTTAAAATAAAAATAAGATCCAGTTAAAATTATAATCAAAATTGACAAAAGAAGTTTTTTATTTTTAAAAATTTTTCTCTTCACTTTTCTTTTTTAATAATTTCTTTAAGAGATTTAAGGTGTTTTTCCAAATATCCCATAAATTTCTTAAGATTAGAAAACTTCATTAAAGTAATCATCTCTCCCATTCCAAAAACTAATAATTTATCTCCTTTTTTAAGCTTTAAATCTTCCCTTGCTTCTTTAGGAATAACAACCTGACCTTTTTCTCCAATTATTGTCGATCCATAAAATTTTTTATCTTTCATAGTATTGTATTAATTTGTTTCGGTTCTACTTCTAATTAAAATCAATTTCCCACCTCCTCCAAAAAGTAAAACTAAATTAGATGCAAGCAGAACTAAATCAAACTCCCAACCAGTCGCATTTAAAGCGGT
>JAPYWP010000031.1 GCA_028276315.1 Minisyncoccota bacterium
CTGCATCACCGGCAGCATCAGACATTAAAGCAATTCCTTCGCCTGGTTGCAAAATTAATTTTTCATCACTATCGTGAAAGTTAATTTGCATAAAACCATGAGGTTGGCCTGCAACTCCACAAGGAGTAACAATAGCCAATCTAGCATCAGTTCCACCTACCGTCGTCACTGTAACTCCAGCATACCTAAACTCCATAACACTATTTGCACTTCCAGTATGTTTTTTAGGAATATCTGTAGCTGAAATAGCTGTACCTCCAGTAGCTGATGAAATTCTTCTTATAATAATATTGTTAGTATAGACTGCTGCTGCATCACAAGTTTCAGCGCCAAACCAAATTCTTTTAACAATAGCTACTTTTCCAGATCCTGCTGGATTGAAAAAAGAGTTATAAACATAATTTGTACCTGCTGCATTTTCCACTCTTGGAAAAGCAAACAAAAATTCATTTTGAGGTGTCGGTGCTGTTGTTACTTCTTCCCACTCAAAATAAACTCTAATAATTTGCGCAGTTGTTCCGGCTGCTTCTTGATAAACTGCTACTCCTTCTCCTGGTTGAATTACTAATTTTTCATCATTTGGACCAAAAGCTATATCTCTTACAGAATAAAAGTGACCTGCTGCTCCTGGCATTGGTTGACCTAAAATTCTTGAATTAGCAGTTCCTGCAAAACTTACAGTTGGCCCAGCATAGCGAATTTCAATTACAGAATTAACTGAATCACTATTTTTCTTTGGAATGTTTGCTCCAGAAATTAATGTACCACCAGAAGCAGCAGTCATTCTTCTTAAGGTTAAATTTACATAGTTACCTGTTCCATTAGCATCTGCTCTTATGGCAATCCTTTTAATTAGAGCTGTTCTTCCAGATCCTGAAGGATTAAAAAAAGCAACATAGACATAATTTGCTGTTGCTGTTCCTGCTACTGGCCCAACATCAATATGATATTCCAATTCATTTGAATCAAGAGCTGCTTTTGATTCCTTTATAAAATTATTAAAACTTGAAAAAATTAAAATGAAGATCAAAACCATTACCAAGCTTTTGTTTAAATAAACAGAGATCAAACCTTTTATTTTATTCAGAGCTCTTTTCATAGTATCCCAAATTATTTAACTCTTCTTCATTTAATAATTTATTCAAACCAAATACTTTTATAAAATTATCTTTAACAATACTATTTTCATCAGAAAAAACCTCTCCTATTTGTGGAATTTGGAAATAGAAATTATTGCCCTCCAAAACCAAAGTTAAATTAAGATCAGGGAATGGTAAATATATTCTTTGTGAAAAATCTGCTGTTTCTAAGGTTTTTTCTTTTATGGTTAAGCTATTTAAATTCATATAATAAACCTTAGTTCTATCTTTTGAAAGCCAAAAAGCATGATTAACTTTTATGCCTATATCAAAGTTTAAATCTATATCATCTGAAATTTTTGTCTGTTTATCTTTAATAAGATCAAAAAACCAAAGTTCACCTTTATTTAAAACAGCTAAAATTTTATTATTACTTATACCTTTAATTTTTATAATTTTTAGGTAATCGAAGTTCTGATCAAGAGAAAGATTTTTGTTTAACATAGAAGTATCTTCTGGTGCTATTTCTTCAACTTTTGAAACATACTCTACCTCAAGCCACATTGATTCTAAATAAAGGTAATAGTCGGTATCTGGAAGGGAATTTATTTTAATTTGAATTTTTGAGATTTCTACCCAATTATTTACAGGAATATCAAAACTCAAATTTTGCCAATTGTTTTCGTTAACGCTTCCTAAATAATTCCAATTTTGACCATCTAAAGTGTAATGAATATCAAAAAGAGTTTTTGATGACGTTGTAAAAGTTGATGTTGTTTGAGTTTGAGTTGTTTCTGAAGATGTTGATTGCTCTAAAGACGAAGATGTTGATTCTGAAGTAGCTGTTTCTATTTGAGAACTCGTTCCTGTTTGTGATTCGTTGCCATTCGTATTATTGGTTTCGTTGGTATTAGTATTTATATTATTAGATTCGCTATCATTTGTTTGATTTACTTCGTTGCTATTCGTGTTTATTTCATTTTCGTTCGTGTTGTTTAGTGTTTCACCTGTTTTCGTATTGTTTTGTGTTTCTTCATTGTTAGTGTTGTTTAGTGTCTCTTCCTGAGCAAAAACAAAATTAATAAATTTAAAAATCTGAGAACTTGTTGCTGTTTGCGATTCGTTGCTATTCGTGTCATTAATTTCGTTGCTATTCGTGTTTGTATTATTAGATTCGTTGCTATTCGTGTCATTTTTCGTGTTGTTTAGTGTTTCATTAGTATTTGTGTTGTTTTGTGTTTCATTTATGGGGACGTCGGACGTCGCTACATTGATTTCAATTGTTTTTGAAGGAATGATTTTTTCGATTAAGCTTTCTGAGCTTGTTGATTCAATGATTGGTTTTTCTCTTAATTCTTTTGTGATTACCCAATTAAAATGTAGAGTAACTTTTTTAATTTCTCCTTCTTTAATCGGTCCTTGAAAATTTCCACAATAAATTTCTTTAAAACCGCTATAATAAACAGCAGAATTTAATTCATTAATCAAATCAGGGTTATCTAATTCCCTTTCTCCTTGTGCTTTTTCAGGATTTACAAAGCTACCTAAGCAAGTTTGCGGATAAAAATAAACTAAATCAGCTTTTGTTTGAGGTCTAAAAATGATAAAAAATAAAAAAACAACCAATATAAAAACAATCCAAAAATTTTTACTTTTTACTAAATCAATCATTTCTAATTAAATTATACTATAAAAGACACGAATGGTTACGAATATAATAACGAATGGCGACGAATTTATGGACGAATAGCAACGAATTTAATAAACAATGGCAACAAAATAGAAATAAACTTACATATAAAACACGATCGTGTTTTTGAGATAAGTTCGACGTTAAACTTTTAAAATTTTAAATAAGTATTTATTTATCAATCTTATTTTTTGTAAATATCTTTTCTGTGAGCAATATCTATTAGAAAGATAGTTTCACTATCAAAAAAGCTGAAAATCACGCACCAGTTGCAAGTTATACGAAAGGAATAAAATCCTTTTAATTTACCTACAAGAGGTTTTGAGTGCAACTTAGGATGAAATGGATTTTGTTGCAAGATTTTTATTAAATCTGCTAACCTATTTTGAATTTGTTTAGGAGCTCGTTTAACTGACTTGATAAAATCTTTTGAATAGACTATTTTCATTTAAGAACGGATTTGTCTTAAAAATTCTTTTTTATTAGTAAAAACATATTGAGGTTTTGACTTAGCTTTTTTTTGGATACGATTAATAAATGTTTTTTTATATTCTCCTTCCGGATCTTTTAGTAAAAGAAAAATTAAATTCTTTAAGATTTTTGTCTCCTTCTTTATCTCTTGTATTTCTTTAAATAATTTTTCTTCTGTTTTGGTAGCCATAGAATTATTATACCAAAATTTTAGAATAATAATGACTCAGATAGCTAAAGATTTTTCATAGGTAAAGATAAATACCACACTAAACAACACGAATATGATAATGACACGAAAAAACACTAAAAGTAAATATAACAAACTAAATAACACGAAAAATATATATGAAACGCAAAATAACACGAAAATAAAAACACACTAAACAACATGAAAAATATAGTGACACTAAAAAACACGAAAAAATAAGTACGAAACAACACGAAAATAATTTTCGTGTGTTTTCGTGTATATTAAAAATTTTAGTGTTGTTTAGTGTATTTATTGATGTTCGCTAATTATTTTACCGCCTAATGTTCTTAACTCTTCTAATGCTTTTTTTGCTTCTTCTTTGTTTGGAGGTTTGCCGTGCCATTCGAATTTTTTTTCCATAAAACTTACTCCTTTCCCTGGAATAGTATAAGCAATAATAACTGATGTTCTTTTCCATTCTGATTGTGCTTCTCGAACTTTATCAACAAAAGCTCGAATATTATGACCATCAACCTCTAAAACATGAAGTCCAAATGCTTCTAATTTTTTTTTTAGTGGCTCAAGTGGCATCACATCTTCTGTTATTCCATCAATTTGAATATAATTTCTATCAATAATGATTGTTAAATTAGGTAAAGGATTTTTTCCAAGCCACATATAAGCTTCCCAAATATTTCCTTCTTGATGCTCGCCATCAGAAGTTATGCAATAGACATTGTAATTTTTTTTATCTAAAATCCCTGCATAAGCAATGCCAATAGCCTGGGAAATCCCTTCACCAAGTGGACCTGAAGTTGTTTCTACTCCCGGAAGTGCTGTTCGATGTGGATGACCTTGAAGTCTTGAATTAATTTTTCTTAAGGTTTTAAGTTCTTCAATTGGAAAATAGCCTGAAAGTGCCATAGCAGCATAACGAACAGGGCAAATATGACCATTAGATAAAATCAATCTATCTCTATCAGGCCAATCAGGATTTTTAGGATCATGCCTTAAAATATGAAAATAAAAAGCTGAAAATATATCTGCCATTCCAAGGGGTCCTGCAGAATGACCTGAACCTGCTTCAACAAGCATTTCAATAATTAATCTTCTTATCTCATTTGCCTTTTCTTCTAAAAATTTTAATTTTTCTTCATGAAGCTCTTCGATCATGTTACAACAGATGAACGCCACCGCTGATGAACGCGGATGAAGCCGATACGATGCGAATAAACGCTGATATTATTTTATCATGTAGCAACATAAATATCAAGCAAAAATTAAAATGATTTTTTACTAATTATTTTAGTTAGGGGGCAGTTTTTGTGATCGTGTTTTTTGGCTGGACAAAAATCGCGCCCATATTGAATTAGTCTTAAGGGAAAATCTTTCCATTCTCGTCCTTTAGGAATTATTTTCATTAAATCTTTTTCAATTTTTTCTGGTTTTGTTTCTTTAGTTAAACCTAAAATTTTTGTCAATCTTTTAACATGAGTATCTACAGCAATGCCCTCGTACTTATCATAAGCAACAGATAAAACAATATTTGCTGTTTTTCTTGCTACACCTTTTAATTGAAGCAATTCTTCCATTGTATCTGGAACTTTACCATTAAATTTTTCTTTAATTATTTTTGCATTTTCTAAAATAAATTTTGCCTTATTTTTGTAGTAATTAACTCCTTTAATGTCTTTTTCAAATTCTCTTAATTCTGCTTTGGCATAATCATCAATAGTTCTATATTTTTTAAATAGTTTTTCAGTAATTTCATTAACTTTTTTGTCAGTTGTTTGAGCTGATAAAATAACTGCAACTAAAAGCTCCCAGGGATTAGAAAAATTTAAAGCTATCTTTGCTTCTGGATAAAGCTCTTTTAATTTTTTATTAATTTTTTCAAATAATTTTCTTTTTTCCATCAAAATTAAATTAATTAGTTTAAAACGGATAACGACGGATAAATACGGATTCGAAACGGATTAAATGCGGATAACTACGGATTAATTCGGATTAGGAACGGATTAAATGCAGATATTTAATTATTTAATCCGAATGAATCCGTTCCAATATCCGCATAAATCCGTGGTACCGCGTTCATCCGCGTTGTATCAGCGTTAATTTGCGGTTAAAATTCTTCAGTTAACTCTTCTTTTAAGACAATTTCAGGATTCTTAACAGCGTTTTGCAAGTTCTCAATAATTGAATCAAATAAGTTATCAAATTCTGTTGGCAATCTTTTTCTTTTATAAGGATTTGCATAAGAAATTATTTGATGATAAACATAAGGATGCCATTTGCCTAATTCTTTTATTTTTTGGGAAATTTCTTTAACCAAATTATAAGCAAACAAAACTTTCTCCGCTCTTTTTTCTCTTATTTTAATTGCAGAACTTAGTTTTTCATCAAGAAAAAGATCGCATTTTTTTAATACTGATTCAAAAGCACTACCAGAAAGTTTTTCTTGTTTTTCATAACCAAGACCTAAAGTAACATAATAAACTTGCTCAATTGAATCTATTATTTCTGGATCTGATTCTAAAATGTCCGGATTATTTTCAAGATATTGTCTATAAATATTTAAAGCAACGTAAGATTTTTCTCTAATATTAAGTTCTTTTTCAATATTAAGATTCATCATTAGTTGAGCTATCTTTTCTGGCACTACAATTACTGGAACTTCTCTTATTCCAAGTTCTTTTGCGGCTAAAAATCTATGCTGACCATCAATAATCATAAAACCATCTTTTTTTTCGGTAACAATTAAAGGAACCAAAAAACCAACTCTTTCAATTGAGCTTACTAAATGTTTCACATGATAAGAGCTTGGTTTTCTTTGATGTTTAACTATAGTTAAATCTTCAATAGGTACAATTTTAAACTTTAAATCTTGATTTAAATATGGATCATTGAAATTAAGCTCTTTTTCTAATTTTTTAGTTTTCTTTCTTGCCATATTATATAATTATAAAAAAATGATAATAAAAATCAAGACTCAAAAAAATAAAGAAATCGTTGATATAACAGAAAAAATAAATGAAATTTTAAAAAAACAAAAAATAGATTCTGGATTAATCTTTATTTTTGCTCTACACACTACCTGCGCTATAACTACTGCAGATTTAGATCCTGGTACTGATTTAGATTATTTAGATGCTATAAATGCTATGATTCCTAAACTAAAGTATCGCCACCCCCATGATCCGTCTCATGTTGGTGATCATATAATGTCATCAATCATTGGTACTTCTTTAATTTTACCTTTTGAAGATAAAAATTTAATTTTAGGAACTTGGCAAAGAGTTATTTTAGTAGAACTCGATGGCCCAAGAGAAAGAAAAATTTTTGTAAAAATAATTAACGTTACCGCGGATGAACGCGGATTATAACGCGGATGAACGCGGTACCACGGATTTATGCGGATATTGGAACGGATTCATTCGGATTAAATAATTAAATATCTGCATTTAATCTGTTCTTAATCCGAATTAATCCGTCGTTATCCGTTTCGAATCCGAATCTATCCGTGGTAGGCGGATTAACGCGGATAAAAAATTCGTATTGTTTCATTTCAAGTTCTTATAGGTTCGCG
>JAPYWP010000032.1 GCA_028276315.1 Minisyncoccota bacterium
TTCCTCCAAGTGTAATTTTAGAAGATTTTTGAGAAAAAATTTTAATTATTTTAAGATAACTTAGGATCTGTTTTTCTTTTTCTTCAAATAAGTCTTTCAAACCTTCTTCAATTTCGTATATACTTTTCCCAGAAACTATTTTAATTGGTTCGCCAACTAATTCTATTTTCAAAAAATTTGGAATTTTTGTATTAAAAAGTATAAGATGAGGATGGTATGTTTTTATAAAATCTACATCAACTTTTATTAAATCTCCTATTGAAGCTTCAATAATTTTAATTTTTTTATTATAATCTTGAGAAAATTTTTCTAAAATTTTCAATATTGCCTCGATTGATCCAAAATTTTCAGCTTTTATCAAAAATTTAACTTCTTCACTTCCTTTTCCTATCGAAAGATTTCTAAAATATTGAGTTTGAGTTATTTTTATATCTTTACTTATTTCTTCTCCAGCTAATGGCAGGTCTTCAAAACCCAACACTATAGCCGGAATAGATGGATAAAGCTCTTTTAAATCTTTATTATCAGTTGAAGTAATTTTTTTTATTTTTGCTTTTGTTGTTTGAGTATATATTTCATCGCCTAATTTTAAAATACCATTTTTTAAAATAATCATAACCTGATTACCAATTTTTAGGTCTTTATAAGTTTCTAAAACATAACCAAAAATTTCATCTTCAGTATAACTAAACTCATATATTTCTGATAATACTGAAATACCATCCAAAAGAGCATCTACGCCCTCACCTGTTTTTGCTGAAATCAAAAAACATGGTACTTCTCCGCCCCATTCTTCTAAAACAACTCCTAAATTAGCAAGATCTTTTTTTACTTTTTCTGGTTGAGCATTTGGTCTATCTATTTTATTTATAGCTACAACATAAGGAATTTTTAATTCTTTTAAAAAATTCAAAGATTCTTCAGTTTGAGGTTTTATACCATCATCTGCAGCAATAACTAAAATTCCTAAATCTGCTATTTGAGAACCTCTTTTTCTTAAAGAGCTAAAAAGTTCATGCCCTGGTGTATCTATAAATGTAAAACTTTTATTTTTTATTTCAATATTAAAAGCTTGAATTTTTTGAGTAATACCAGCATATTCTTTTTCTGCAATATTTGATTTTCTTATAAAATCTAAAAGAGTAGTCTTTCCATGATCAACATGCCCTAAAATAACTATAATTGGTGGTCTTAATTTTTTAACATTCAAATTAATCATAATTAAAATTAATTTTTAAGAGAAAATAAAAATAGGCTGTTTTTATAATTATAACATACCCGCGGATAAACGCGGATACAACGCAGATTAACGCGGATAAATTAAATAATACGCTGATTGACGCGGATAAAAATAACACTAATAAAAAAATACGCGGATGAACGCGGATACAACACGGATGAACGCAACCACGGATGGACGCGGATTCAAACACGGATTAACGCGGATAATTAATTTTTATTGAATAATTACTTTTTAATCTTTATTTATTTATCAGTTTCAAATCTTTACTAATCTTTTATTAATCCGTATTTATCCGTTCCTAATCCGAATTAATCCTTTGTTATCCGCATTTAATCCGTTCCAAATCCGTTGTTATCCGTTTCTAATCCGAATTTATCCGTTATTATCCGTTCTGAATCCGCATTTATCCGTTGTTAAAATTTAATTTATAATTTTATAAAATGAGGTTAAAAAGAGACTTTTATAAAAAGAAAACTTTATATGTTGCTAAAAATATTTTAGGAAAGATTATTTGTAGAAAATTCCAAGATAAAATCATTAAAGGAAGAATTATAGAGGTTGAGGCTTATATTGGACCTTATGATTTTGCATCTCATGTAAAATTTAAAGAACAAAGCAAAAAAGAAAAATTAAAAATATTAGAAGAATTCTATCCTAAAATTAAAGATTATGTAGAAAATTGGAATGTTTTTAAAAATAGAATTTTAAAATTAAAAGGTACTCTTACAAAAAGAAATATTGCAGAATATTTAAGGGGTGGGCATATTTATATTTATCTTGTTTATGGTAATTATTGGCAATTAAATATTACAACATATAAAGAAGGTTTCCCTGAATGCGTTCTTTTAAGAGCGCTTGAACCTTTAACAAATGAAAAACCTTATCCTGATGGCCCTGGCAAACTTTGTGAATTTTTAAAATTAGATTCTAGTTTCCTTTTTGAAGATTTAGTAAATAGCGATAGAATTTGGCTTGAAAATGGATTTTTAAAAAAAGGAGAAAAAATATTTAAAAGTTATAGAATAGGAATAGATTATGCTGGATTTGATAAATTTTTACCCTGGAGATTTTATATACAACGCGGATGACCGCCACCACGGATAAACGCAGATACAACGCGGATGAACGCGGATGTAATAACACGCGGATTTATGCTACCACAGATCTATGCGGATATTGGAACGGATTCATTCGGATTAAATAATTAAATATCTGCATTTAATCCGTTCCTAATCCGTATTTATCCGTTATTATCCGCATTTATCCGTTTAAAATCCGTATTTATCCGTTTTGAATCTGCATTAATCCGTTGTTATCCGAATTTATCCGTAGTATTTGTCTTTTTATAAACCATATCTTTCTCTTATTTCTTCTTCTATTAATTTTCTTGGTTTTCCATATTTTAATCTTGAAATTTTCAAAATAAGATCTACTAGCTCTGAACTTCCCTTTTGAGGTGGTAAAATTTTAATATTAAATGGATCTGAAACATAACCATCTATCATAAGTCTTAAATAAGCATTAAAGTTTTCAATACTTATAAGATCTGTCTTGCTAAATTGAGGCGCGAATTGTTTTTCTAAAAATTCTGCATCTGGTATACCAACTCTAAAACTAACAATAGTTCCAACATTACCAAAAACCGCATCTCTTATATTTTCTGAAAGTTGAGCAATATATTGATGAGCAATAATTAAAGAAAGTCTATATTTTCTAGCTTCAGAAAGTATTTGAGAAATTGTATTTGTTGTCACATTTTGGAATTCATCGATATAAAGATAAAAATCTTTTCTTTGCTCTTCTGGAATATCCATTCTCGAAAAAGCAGCCATTAAAATTTTACCAACTATTATCATTCCAAGAAGATAACTATTAATTTCACCAAGTCTACCTTTTGAAAGATTAACAATAAATATTTTACCTTCATCCATTATTTTTCTAAAATTTATTGAAGATTCTTGTTGAGCTATTATTGGTCTTATAAAGTCATTTGCCACAAATGGATTTAATTTTGAAGTTATGTATGTAATAATATTATCAAAAGAAAGCTCTCCTCCTACTCTTGGCGCTTCTTTTGTCCAAAATTGTTTTACAACTGGATTTTGACATCTATCAATTAAATCTAATCTAAAATCATCATCAGCAAAAACTCTTGGCACTTCTAAAAGTGTTGGTTTAAATTCAGGATCGTCCATTAAAAGATAAAGTGCATTTCTAAAGAATTGTTCAAAAATTGGACCTCCTGTTTCTCTTAAATTATAAATTTTATCTATAATCTCCAAAAGTTCGTTTACAATGAAAGTTTTTTGCTCAACAAAATTTGGATCATATTCTAACATATTTACTCCTATAGGAAACTCCAAATCACCTGGGTTAAAATAAATAACATCATCTATTCTTTCTTTAGGAACGAAGTGTAAAATTCTTGCAGCAGCATCGCCATGAGGATCTATAAAACAAACACCCCTACCCTCAACTATATCTTGATAAATCATATTTAAAAGAAAAGTTGTCTTACCTGTTCCAGTCTGACCAATGACATAAATATGCCTTCTTCTATCATCCATTTTAAGTCTAACTTCTTTCTCTTCTCCTCTCCAGCTTGCTTTACCTAAAATAATACCTTCAAAAGGTAAATTAACAGGAGGTGGCGCTGTTCTTGATTTTAACCAATAAATATTAGAAATTTTTGTTAAATTAGATGGAAAGTGAAAAATTGTAGCTATTTCTTGACTTGAAAGAAGCATTTTATAGTTAGAATTAAATTTTCTAAATGACCATTCTGTTACAAAATCTATTAAATTTTTTTGTGAGACTCTTATTATTTTAAAATCATTTAATGGAGGGTTTGAGAAATGATGAAAAGAATTTTCAAGAGAGCTAATAAGTTCTTCTGTTCTTTTTTCATTTAAAGAAAAAGCAACCATTCTTATATTTGCATAAAAAAGAGGTCTTGAAGCCTTATTTTCTAGTGCTTGTATAGTTTTTTCTTCTTTTGGTTTTCTTTCTTCTTCTATTTTCTTTTTTTCTTTTTTTTCCTCGCTTTCAAATGTAAATAAATCTGAAATTAATTCAAAAAAATCTGAAGATCTTGCTTTAGAAAAAGATTTCCCTTCTTTCATTTTCTTTGCAACTTTTTCAATTTTCTTATTTATACTTTTAGGTGCTTTTTTAAAAATTATTTGTAAAGACAATCCCTCGTTTTCTTTTGCAACTTTAGAAAAAGCCCCAATTATACTATCTAATGTATCTACATTTTGACTAATTTGAGCAAACTCTAAGTATGTTCTTATTGGTAAAAATTCATGATTTGAAAGTTTAAGGTAGCTTGCCTTTGAAAAACCTTTTAACGTAAAAATTGTATAATCATCTAAAACTTCTTCAACTTCACTTCCTGGCCAACTTGATTGAACTAATTTTGAAACAAAATCAACATTTTCTTTCGGAACTGCAATATAAAAAAATATTTCTTCTTCAAAAATAGGAACTGCAACTTCAAAAACTATAGGATATTTTATTTCACTTAAATTTATGATAAAATTCTCAAAATTTATACAAATATCAGTTAATCCGGGTTCTTTTGCTTCTTTTTCATAAATGATTTTTTTAGGAATTTTAACAAGTAAAAGTCTATAATTTAAAAGTTTTCTAAATAATTTTCTGTTATTATAACTTTCTAAAAACCAAAGAAAAATAGCTAAAGAAGATATTAGAAGTCCTAATCCAATTAGAAATAAAGCATTCATTTTTGATTTTGTTCTTTTTTAATTTTTTCTAATAATTTTTCTAAACTATCATGAAAAGCATCAACTAGCGCAGGATCTTTTGTAGAAATAACTTTTTTAAGCACGCTCAAAACATCATCATTTGTAATAGCTTCTATAACAAAATTTTTAACTAATTCTGATAATTCATTTAAATTTTTAGATTTTAAACTAGAGGAGGTTGATGTAAAAGAATGGTCTTCTTCTAATATTTCCTTTATTTTTAATTTTAAATTTTCTTTTATTAAATCTTTATTTTCCTTTTTCTCGCCAACCCTGCTTTTAATTTCTTTTATTAATTCTTTTTCAGTGCTTTCTTCTAATTTAAATTTTTCTTTTTCCATAAATTAATTATATTCTAAGAGGTTGAATTTTCAATATCATCATAAAATTTTTTTCCAGAAAATTTAGTTAAATCTATATTTACCCTCTTAAATCCTTCCAAAGTTACTATTCTATACCAATGAGATGTATACCAAATTATTTTATTTGGATTTTTTTTAGTTAAAGAATTTTTAAATGATCTAGTTTCTTCTAAATATGGCCAATTTTCATAATGATTAAAATCTGGTAATATCTCTGTAATTACTATTTTGTTTTTATTTAAAATTTTCTCAAGCTGATACCATTTTACTAACGAAGAATCTTTTAATGTAAATCCAAAATAACCAACACAACCAGGACCTTTTAAAGAAGCTACTCCTTTTAAAATAAAACCTTTTATCGCCTGCACCGTTTCGCTTGGATCAGTAAAGAATGTGTCGAACTTTCCTAATAAATCATTTGGTAATTTTTTTCTCAAATCAAAAACAAAAGCATTAAGTTTTAAATTTAATTTTTTAGCCCAAAAATTATCAAAATCTATAAGTCTTTTATCTATGTCCAAAATAGTAACACTTTTTGCTTTTCCTGTCATTGCTATAGCTAAACCTAAAAGATCATCTTCTGCTCCTAAAATTAAAATTTCTTTATTTTGAATATCTCCAAAATTATAAGCTAAAGAAATTCTTGCAAAAGTAGTTTGAGGAGTTACATTTCCCTGATCAAATACTTTCATTGGTTTTGGTCTTTGTTTTTGAATTTCAAAAAATTTTTTAAAAAGATTTTTATCAAAATTGAATTTAAAGCCTCTACCTTCACAAAAAACACATTTTGTATTTTCAATCTTATTAATTTCAAGTTCTTTTATAAGTTTTTTCCCAATATTCGTAAAATATACATTTTCATCTTTAACCTTAACAATTTTTTCTTCTTTTAAAATATTTAATGCTGTATTTACAACATTAATTGGCTCATAAGAGTATCTTATTATTAGCCATTGATTGCTTGTTGTTTTTATTGCACTTAAAATTCTTTTAACACCATTTAAAGAGATCCAAATTTTTGATCTTTTAATTATTTCTTTTCTTATTTTTTCTATTTTATCTATAGCTTGCATATTTTAAACATCTAAAACTACTTCTAATATTATTTTATCTTTTTTAATAAGATTCAAATTATGGTATGTTGCTGCTTTGATATCTTTTATAATTTTATCATATTTTTTAAATAAAACCGAAGCTTTTAAATTTTGATTATCTAATTTTTTTATTTTTATTTCTACTGGAAAAATTTTTTCTATTTGAATTATTGCTATAAGTTCATTTAAATAATCAATAAACAAAGTTGCCTCATCTATAGAATTTATTTCTATTTCCTTTTCTAACTTTTTACCTTTTAATTTTGGCTCTAAAAATGAATTTAAAGCATTAATACCTTCTTTAAAAATATCTTTGAAATCTTTAACTTCAAATCTTATTTTAATATCTGCTGTGTGGCTTTGAAAACTATACATTTTATTTTAAAATTTTAACATAGGATGTTTAGAAAAAAAAGAAAAATTAAAAGGATTTTAAATTTTATAGCTTTTATAGTTTTATTT
>JAPYWP010000033.1 GCA_028276315.1 Minisyncoccota bacterium
AATATTTTGAGAATTTTGTATTAAATTTAATGAATTTTCTGTTATGTTCTGGGAAATTTTTTCATTAAATGATGCAACTTCTGGAATTTTATCTAAAATTTCTGGAAGCTGATCGCTTTTTTGATTCTTATTGCCCAAAATTTTTCCTATTGTATTTTGGTAGAGCAATCTACTTTGATAAGCTAATTTGTCAAAATTATTAAACATTCTTGTTATTTGAGTTAATGGTGATGTTTGATGAATATTCCAAATAGCAATTTTTCTTCCAATTTGAGTAAGAGATCTTTTATAAATATATAAAGCTTCAATATCTGCATCGGGCTTTAATGATTCTCCTTCTTTAATAAAAAGCTCAATTAATCCTGCTCCATATTTTAAAAGTTCTGGAGTTACTGCTTCCCAAATATATCTTGTAACAATTTTATCAATTATATAAGTTGTCGTGTTGTTTTTGTTATCAATTTTTGGCTTTAAAACTGGAACACCAATTTTAGTGTTGAATAAATAAGGGATGTAGTCATTTTCTATCTTTATATGCCTTATTTCTAAATCTTCAATCCTTGGCTCAGGAAATTCTGGATCATTAATTGTATCTGGTGAGAAAAAGTTTTTGTTAGTAAAAGATGCTAAATTATGAAAAGCTTCTTTTAAAGAATCTACTTTATATGGTTTTTCATTTTTTAAAAGTAGATTTTTAGCTAAATTAAGATTATTATAATTTTCTAAAGTATATTCTTTTGCCCATTCTTCATATAAAGAACCATCAGATAAACTTGGAAATATTATTTTTAAAATTCCAATATCAGGATGAGCATCATCTCTTGTATGCTCTGGCACTGTCAAATCTTCTAAAAGATGCAATATGTGCCCTAGAGTTGTGAATGCTTTTTCATAGTTTCCCATTGCATAAGCAGTAATTCCATATTCCCAAGTATGATCCTCATCCCAAGAAGTTTGTTTTTCTATGTTATGAGCCCAATCTATAGAAGATACAGGTTCTTCTGGTAAAAGTCCTGCATCTTTTAATTTTTGAAAAGCATCTTCTTTAGTTAATTTTCCTAATCTTTTTCCTGTCCAACCTTCACCTGTTAATGGATTATAAAAATGATGAACCCATCTTGGCGGATAATCTTCTTTTTCAGCTCCTTTTTTCATCCATTCAATTTCTTGCAAACTTAATTTTCTTCCTTCTGTTGTTAAATTATAAAAATTTGCAATTTCTTCAGTTAAAACTTGATGAGTATTGTAAGGAGAATAAGAAAATAGGTTAAAAATAAAAAATGGTAAAAACAATAAAATTATTCCTACCATTTTTATGGCTCTTGGTTATAAATTTTTCTATAAATTTCTTTTGTTAATTCACGACCCTTTATATGTTCTTTTAATTGTTGTGATGCCCATTCTCTTGCTCTTTTTTCTTTCTCTTCTTGAGAAAGAACTTGACCTCTTTTTTCTAGTCTTGTCAAATAATCTAACTCATCGTTATAAAAAATATTAAAAGCCTCCTCGTCACTAATACTTTGATCAGCATAATCAAAACTATCAATCTTCCAAATGCCTGTCCATAAATTTTTTTGGAAATCTATATTTAATGAATAAAGCCTACCATTCATTTTAAAAGCTGAGGTTCCTGCAAGCTGAAAATCAAGCATACCCATATCACGATAGACAAGAATTTTTTCTGGAAAATTTAAAATTACATCTTTTTTGCTTTCTAACCATTTTTTAGTATTTTCTAATATCTCATTTTTTCTTTCAAAATCTTTTTCAGAAATATAAAAATAATTTGCAGCTTCATCTATTTTATTTTCTTTAAATGTTTTTAAAAATAATTCCCAAGTTTTTTGTGGAGTTGTACCTCCCCAAAAATCATTTTTAGCATCAACAACCCAAGGCTTTTTTTCGTATTCTTTATCCCAAAGATAAAGTTTATAATGATCATATATTCTTGCAATAAGACCTCTGAAGTTAAAACCACCCATAAAGCCTATAAATAGAATAATAAAAGAAAAAATTAAAAAGAGGAAAAATCTTAAAACCTTTAACATAAATTTTTATATTTTAAAAAATTTTTTAAAAAATTACAAAAATTTCTGTGGATAAATTTTTCTAAAAATTAAATTAAAATTATTTTATGGTAAAAGTTTTAGCTGGAGAAATAGTTGGGCTTGAAGCAATTCCAGTTGAAGTTGAGGTTGGAATTTTAAGCGGTCTTCATTCTTTTACAATAGTTGGTTTAGCTGATAAAGCAATTAATGAAGCAAAGGAAAGAATTTCTTTAGCTATAAAAAGTATAGGAGCAAAACCACCCTTGCATTTTTCTAAAAAAATAATAGTTAATTTAGCTCCTGCTGATTTAAAAAAAGAGGGAACAATTTATGATTTATCAATTGCACTTGGATTTTTAAAAGCATCAAAACAAATAAATGCCTTTTTAGAAGATAAATTATTTATTGGAGAACTTTCTTTAAAAGGAGAAATAAGAAAAATAAAAGGAGCACTTTGTTATGTTTTGATGGCTAAAAAATTAAATATTAAAGAAGTTTATCTACCAAAAGATAATGAAAAAGAGGTTAAATTTATTGATGGCATTGATATTTATCCTGTAAAAAATTTAAAAGAATTAATTGAACATTTGGAGGGAAAATTTAAAATAGAAAAATTAATACCACAAAAACCAGAAATAATTTGGGAGGAGGATAAAATTTTTTCCTATTTAAAAGGTTTAGAATTTTTTAAAAAAATAATTCAAATTGTTGCTGCTGGTGGTCATCATGTTTTATTCTTTGGATCTCCTGGAACTGGTAAATCTCTTCTTGCTCAAGCAATTAATGATCTTTTGCCTCCTCTTGATTTTAATGATGCTATTGAAACAACACTTATTCATTCTATTTATGGAGATATTGACGAAGTTTTATTTAAACCACCTTTTAGATCACCACATCATAGCTCTTCTGAAGTTGCAATTTTAGGTGGTGGTCAAAAAGTAAAAGCAGGAGAAATAACTTTAGCTCATAATGGAATTTTGTTTTTAGACGAATTACCAGAATTTTCAAGAAAAGTAATTGAAGGATTAAGAGAACCATTAGAAAATGGCGAAATTGTAATTTCAAGAGCAAAAGAAAAAATAAAATTCCCTGCAAAATTTACTTTAGTTGGAGCCATGAATCCTTGCCCTTGTGGTTGGTATGGAGATAGCGAAAAAGAATGTAAATGTACAGTTTCAGAAATAAGAAGATATCAAAAAAAGATTTCAGGGCCGTTACTTGATAGATTTGATATTTTTGTAAATGTTCCAAGAATTGAACCAGAAAAAATTTTAGAAAGCAATAAAAGAGAAGATATTTTTGAAATTAGAGAAAAAATTAAAAAAGCAAGAGAAATTCAAATTAAAAGACAAGGAAAACTAAATAGAGATCTTAATTTTAAAGAAATAGAAAAATTTATAAATATAAATAAAGAAATGAAAGATTTTTTAAAGTTAGCTGCTGAAAAATTAAAATTATCACCAAGAGCAATTCATAAAATTTTAAAGATTTCAAGGACATTAGCAGATTTTGAACAAAAAGAAAATATAGAACTTTTACATATTCAAGAAGCAATTCAATATAGGCAATCAGAATTTTTTGAATCTTAATATGCAAAAAATATTAAGCGAATATTTAATAGATAAGGTAAAAAATTTAAAAGATAAAAAAATATTTTTAAGAGTTGATTATAATGTTCCTATTGAAAAAAATAAAATAAAGGAAAAATACAGAATATTAGAAAGTTTTAAAACAATAGATTATCTAATAAAAAATGGTGCGCGAGTCTTTATAGTAAGCCATCTTGGAGATCCTGAAAAATTTTCTAAAAAATATTCTTTGCAAATTTTATATCCGTTTTTAAAAAATAAATTTAAAGATATAGAGTTTTTAGATTTTAAAAAAACAAAAGAACTTTTTAACGGGAAAGAATTTTTTGGGAACATTTTTTTATTAGAAAACATAAGATTTTTCAATGATAAAACAAAAAATTTAAATTTTGCTAAAAATATAGCGAAAAATTTTCAAATTTATGTAAATGAAGCTTTTTCAGCGTCTCATAGAGAGCATATTTCAACATTTTTAATCTCTAAGTTTTTGCCAACCTACTTTGGTTTTAGATTTTATGAAGAAATAAAAAATTTATCTTTTTGGAAAAAAAATAAAAGAGTATTGCTTATTTTAGGTGGAAAGAAAATTTCAACAAAATATCCTTTAATTAAAAATTTTCAAAAGGATCCTTTAGTCAAGAAAATTATCTTGGGTGGCGGTATTTTAAATTATTATTTAAAATCTATAGGTTTTGATATTAAAAATTCTTATTATGAAAAAGATTTTAATAAAAAAATATCTTCTAAAAAAATTTTAAAAATAACTGATGTTGTCTTTTACAAAAACAAAATTGTTGATATTGGATCAAGGGGGCTTGAAGAAATTTTTAAGGAAATTAAAAAATTTAATGGAATAACTATCTGGAATGGACCAATAGGAATAGTTGAGCAAAAACCATTTGATGAAGGAACAAAAAAATTAGCAATATTTTTATCTAAAAGAAAAAATTTTAAAATTGTAGGCGGAGGTGATACATTAGCTTTTTTAGAAAAAATAAAAATTTTAAATAAATTTAATTATATATCTACTGGAGGAGGTGCGATGCTTTATTTTTTGGCTTATCGCACTCTTCCAATTTTAAAAATTGGAGGATTTAGTTTTTAGAGGAAGAGATTTTATTTTTTTAGATTTAGAATTTTCAAGTTTAAGACCAGACGCTGAAATAATAGAAATAGGTGGACTTTTGGTAAACCATAAAAATTTTAAAATTGAAGAAGAATTTGATTATAAAATAAAGATGTTACATCCAGAAAAAGCAGATCCTCAATCACTAAATTTAGTTGGATATAATGAAGATTTGTGGAAAGACGCTATTTTAATTGATGAGGCCTTAAATGAACTTTATAAAATTTTTGAAGGCAAAATAATGGTTGGATTTAATTTAGCGATGGATTTTGCAAGACTTGAGAAAGCATTTTACGAAGCTAAAATTTTATCTAATAATAAAATTGCAGATCCATTTTATAAAAGAAAAATAGATGTGCTTTCTATTGCTTATTTTGTTTTAAAAGACAATCCAGAGATAAAATACTTTAGTTTAAGAGAGCTTTGTAATTATTTTAAGATACCAATTCCAAAAGAACATTGCGCACTAGAAGATGCAAGAGCTACATATTTTTTATTTTTAAAACTTTTAGGATATAATTAAGTTAATGAGAAAAAAAGATGCTTTAATTGATAAAATTTTACTTTTGCAAATAATTTTGTTTTTCATATTAATATTTTTAGGTTATAAAGCATTAGAAAAAAATAAACCAATTAAAAAAGAATTCAATTTTTTAAAAAGCCAGATAGAAAATATTAAAAAAGAAAATAAAGAAATTGAGGAAAAAATAGAATATTTAAGTTCAGATTATAATTTAGAAAAAGAGATTAAAAAAAATTTAGGACTTGGTTATGAGGGGGAAAGTTTTTTAATTTTTCCAGAAGCAAAGATTAATCAAGATAAAAACAAAGAAAATAATTTTTTTAAATTTAAAAAATTAATAGAAAAAATTATAAAATGAAAAAGAAAATTTTAATTTTAATTTTTGCAATAATTTTAATTTTTTTAATTTATTTTATTATTTCAAAAAATATCCCAATAGCATATGTTAGGGGCAGCTTTATACCATTAAAACATTATTTATCTCACAAAGTAGCTATTGATTATTTAAAAAAACAAGCTGATCCAAAAATTTTAAATGAAATAAAAGATGAAAAAACAATAAAAGATGCTATAGTTAAAAAATTAATAGATAGTAAAATCTTTGAGAAAGAAGTTAAAAAGTTAGATTTGCAAAATGATGTTGAAAAAAAGGTTAATGATTATTTAAACGGCATTGATGAGAAAACAATTTTAGAAATACAATATTCTTATGGAATGAGCTTTGAAAATTTCAAAAATTTTATAATAAAACCATTTTTTGAATATGAAGTTTTAAAAGAAAAAAATGTAAATATAGAAGAGTTAACTAAAAGAAAAAATTTTGATATAATTATATTTCCGTGGATAAATTTGATACATTAATATGGACAAAATTGCTTTAATAACAAGAAAATATTTAAAAGAAGTTCCTGAAATAAGACCAGGGATGTTTGTTAGAGTTACAGAAAAAATAAAAGAAGGTAAAAATCAAACATTTGAAGGTATTGTTATTGCAAGAAAGCATGGAAAAGGAATAAATGCAACATTTACAGTAAGAGGTTTTGTTGCAAATCAATGGGTTGAAAAAATTTATCCATTACATTCACCAAATATAGAAAAAATTGAAATATTAAAAGTTGGAAAAACAAGAAGAGCAAAACTTTATTTTATAAGAGAACTACCACAAAGTAAAATAAAAAAGAAATTAAAAATTTAAGCGGGTGTAGTTCAATGGTAGAACGTCTCCCTTCCAAGGAGAAGGTTGCGGGTTCGAGTCCCGTCACCCGCTCATTTGGGCCGGTAGCTCAATTGGCTAGAGCGCCGCTATGGCATGGCGGAGGTTACGGGTTCAAGTCCCGTCCGGTCCACTTAAGGGGCCCGTAGCTCAATTGGCTAGAGCGCCTGTTTTGCGAACAGGAGGTTACCGGTTCGAGTCCGGTCGGGTCCACAAAAATTATTCTCCTAAATAAGCTTCTAAAACTTTTGGATTGTTTTTAATTTCTTTTGGAGTTCCTTCAGCTATAACATTTCCTTTTTCCATTACAATTACCCAGTCAGAAATTTTTAAAGTAAAATTCATATCATGTTCAATTAATAAAATTGTTTCTCC
>JAPYWP010000035.1 GCA_028276315.1 Minisyncoccota bacterium
GACCTGCTCTTACTAATGTTCTTGTATGTTGAGAGATATTTTTAAAATTACCATCTAAAATTTCGGTAATTTCTTCAACTGAAAGACCTGGGTTTTTATCAACTAAAAGTAAAATTGATATTCGCCAGTGATTGGCAGCTCCTTTAAAATATCTCTCTAATTGTTTTGGCTTTTTCATTCTTTCATCTAATTATAACAAAATATCTCCAAAAATTAATACTAAACAATATTCTAATATTCTATAGAATGTTGGAATGTTTTTTATCAAGGGTTTCATTTCTCAACAATAACAATTTCTAAACCAACAACACCTGTTCCTGAAAGTGGGGGGTACGACATCTTCATATTTTACTTTATCTCAAAAGTTATATTGACTTGAACTCTGATTTCTTGGGAACCGGGTTGAATTTGTGGTTGAGAAATTTCTGGGCCTCCTTCTATTTCTTTTAACATAACCGGAATAGGCTCAAAAGGACTTGATTCTGTAATACTTACAATTTTTCCTAATTTAAAACCAGCGGATTTAGCAATTTTTTCTGCTTTTTCTTTAGCATTTTTAATTGCTTTTTCTCTTGCTCTTTCTAAATAAACTTCTTTATCATCAACAGTAAAATTTGGGCCAAAAACATTATTAGCTCCATAATTTACTGCTTGCGACAAAATTTCTCCAATCTTGCTTAAATCTCTAACTTTAACTTTCAAATCTTGACTAATTGTATAACCAACAATTCTATAAGGTGCTTTTGAATAATCATATTTTGGAGTTACTGAATAATTTTCTGTTTGAATATCTTTTTCATCAATTCCTTTCTCTTTTAGAAAACTTATAATTTTATTCATTTTTTCAGAATTTTCTTTTTGAAGCGTAGTCAAATCTTGACCTTCGCTAATAACTCCAATTCTAATTTCAGCAATATTTGGCACAACGATCTCTTTTCCTTCACCTGAAACAGAAAATGTTCTTAACTCCGGCCTTGACTTACTATATTCATAAACAAACCACAAAGGAGAAAAAGAAAAAATCAAAATTCCGACAATGATTGTTGTTTTTAATGTTTTATCCATTTTACTTTATAAACTATTTATAAATATACCGACTGATAAAAATAAAAGGCCGAGATCGCGAATGGCAATGTCATTGAAAATGCCAATAACTGAAATAACTCCAAGAAGACGCAAAATGGCTAAAAGAGAAAAAATTAAAGGGTAAAAATTAAAGATAAGAGCAAGGCCAACAATAAAATTAAAAATGCCATTAATTCTAAAAAATTTTTCAGGGCCAAGAAAAGAAAAAGATTTTGGTAAATAAGCACTCCAATAGCCAGGACTTAAAATTTGCCAAACACCAAAAACAAAAAAGACAAAGCCTAAAGCAAATGAATAAAAATTAAATTTCGATAAATATTCCTTGATCTTGGTCATTAAGACGAATCTTTAACTAATATTAATTGTTTATTTACTTTTTACCTTTTTCCCTTTTTTTACTACAACTGCAATCATCATAAGGCTTTCCGCATCCACTGCAAACACCTTTTTCTATGGGCTTTCCGCACTTGCAAGGTGTGCATCCGCAAGTTTTGCACATTTTTTAAAAAATTTTAATTCGACCTTTTTATAAACTTTTTAAAAATAATCCCCAGGTAAGACGGTTTTCTATTACCTGCCCCACCTTTTTAAATCCCCATTTTTGATGAAATTCTATAGACGCTCTATTTGTGATAGGTGCTTCTAGTATTTCACAAATAATATATTTATAACCTCTTGATTGAGCTTCTTTGATAAGTCTCTCCATTAATTTACTTCCTTTGCCTTTAGCTGATCCTTTCCGTGCAATATGTCTCAAATATAAAATCTTTTCTTTCCCTAAAAATTCTGCTATATCTTCTGGAACTTTAACAATTTTCTCCCATTCTGGTTTAAATGTTTTCCATGCATTTATATCATAAGCCAAAACATAGCCATCAACTTCGTTATTTTCTCTTGTTACTAGTAAAATAATATTCTCTCTGTCACAGATTAATCTCTGTAGTTCTTCTTCTGTTAAAGCATGAATTAAAAATCCTCTACTTCCTATTTTTTCTACATCTTCATCAATTTGGGAACCCTGGTCTGATAATAAATCCGGGGCTATTTTTGATAATAAGTTTTCTTCTTGTACTGACAATATGCCTTGTATATCATTAGAAGATGCATACTGGGCTTCTATTCGTTGATCTTTTGGACTTTCTAGTGTTTTGGGTTTCATAGATACCTTACAAATCTATTATTTTTATCGACCAGGATAACCGTTGGTTTAATTGGTTTATCTGTTAATTCGAAACCCATTATAATTATTTCTTCTCCAGCTTTAATCAAATGGGCGGCTGCACCATTCATACAAATAATTCCACTACCTCTTTCCCCCGGGATTATATAAGTCCATAATCTTGCACCAGATGTATTACTAACAACTAAAACTTTTTCGCCCGGCCAAAAACCAGCTTTCTCAATAAGATCTTCATCAATCGTGATACTTCCAATATAATCTAAATCAGCCTCAGTAACAACTGCTTTATGGATTTTTGAACGTAAAACTAATCTCATTTTTACATTTAATGATTTTTAATATCGACCTTCTTTTAATTTTACCATAGCTTTTAGCCGAAATCAACATGATATATATTCGTCTAATTGGCGTAATTTAATTATAACCCACATCCTCCTCCACCCTGAATTTGTGGTAATTTTAATTCTGCGACTTTTTTATGAACATTTTGCATCCAACCAAAAACAGAAGAATATTCTCTTGACATTACTAATTTTGGATCCGTCTTTTGCCAATCTTTATTTTCCAAAACTTTAAAATAAATTGCTGTCTCTATATAATTTTGGGGAAACCAAAAAGAATTAAGTTGAAGGGCTAATTTATAAAGTTCATCTTCATCATAACCTTGTGAAACTGCAAGTTCCAGTGCTCCAAGTAGTGCTGAACCATGATTACAATCTTGAGCAAAAGTTGAATTATTGCAACAAGGACGAAAAGTATTTTGAGCAACTTTATAAACTAAATCTTCTTGCTCTGGAGTTAATTTTATTATTTCACATTTATTAAAATAAGCTACACCATTTTCTTCTTTTCCTAACCACCAGTTGAAGCTAAATAAGGAAGATTTTTTTCGCTAAAAGGAATATTCTTATTAAATTCAGTTTTATTAGAAAGTCCTAAAGGCCAAAAAAGATTTAAAAGATAGTTAGCAGTTTCTTGATTAATCACCACTACGGATTTATGCGGATCTGAAACGGATATATGCGGATTCTTATTTATTTTATATCCGTATTGATCCGTTTCGAATCCTATTGATCCGCGATGAGGTTTTGTATATATTCAGGAATTTTGCCATTGTATAATTTTTTCATTTTTTCTAAATCAATAACTCCACAAGCAATCATTTTTTTGACTGTATTGCCAAAAACAAGCTTTGTTTGAAAACCCTTAGATGGCAAAACTTGATTAACTATTTGAGAAACTAAACTCTTATCAATCTGCCTAGACTCAATAAAACCAGCTGAATCTTTTTGGGATTTCTTTGATAAAAGAGGTGTTACAAAATTTGATAAAATAAAAACTAATATTCCACCAATTAAAATACCTAAAATTATTTGCTTAAAATTTGTCTTATTTTTTACTTTTATACTTTCTTTTACAATTTCTAAATTACAACTTTTATGTTCCTTGCACCATACTTCGCATTTATTTGCTAATTCTTCTGTTTCATAGATATGTTCACATTCTTCACACTGGTAATATGTTTTATTGTCTTTTTCTATTATTTTCATTTTTTATTCTTTTCTAATTTCTGACTCTAATTTTTTAATTAAATAAATTATAACTAAAATAAGTAAAATTAAAAATAAAATTGGGAAAAATAAAACGACTAAAAACCAAAAGCTTCCAAAAATACTAAAAAGCGGGGCTAAAAAATTCCAACCGCGCCAATTCCAAAATCCCCAATATCCCATCATTGGCATACCACCTCCCATCATTGGCATCATCCAAATTCCACCTCCATCACACCCTAAAAATCTTTTCCCCATATTAATATGCATCAGTTCTTCTCCTTCTTTACCATGCATTTGTTCAATCATTTTATTCATTGTTAAATGGTCACTACCACCTACCATTTGTTCCATAACATATTCACCTACAGAATGAAAATCTTCATTAGTTAGGTTTTGACATTTTACTTTTCCGCGATAAAATTTTTCAACAATTTCTTTTCCTTTTTGAATTTCTTGATTTAACTCAGCATCTTCGGTATGAGCAACCACGGATAAACGCGGATACAACGCTGATGAACGCGGATTTATTAATTTTAAGTTTTTTTCAAAAGAAAATAATATTATTTTGTCCAGCGGTAA
Organism: Minisyncoccota bacterium; assembly: GCA_028276315.1. GTDB lineage: Bacteria > Patescibacteriota > Minisyncoccia > UBA6257 > HR35 > RSWP11. The sequence goes on from JAPYWP010000035.1 coordinate 4,399, forward strand.
AAATAATAAAAGTAAAAAGAAAATAATAAATAATAAAAGTAAAAAGAAAATAATTATAAATCTATAAATAAATTTATCAGCTTTTATCTGTTTTAAAATCTGCATTAATCTATGGACCGCAGATGAAAGCGGATAATATAAATTATTTATTTCGATTATTTTTTTATATCTGCGTTTATCCGTGTTGAAATCCGCGTTAATCCGTGGTTTCATTTTTTCAATTTATAAATTTTTATTAATTCTTCGACTGCTTTTTTCTCTTTATTATTTTTAATTTGATCAATTACATGCGTTTTCAAATGATTCTTTAAAACTTCTCTTTCAATTGAAGAAATAGCATTCTTGATAGCTGAAGCTTGAATCAAAATATCCAAACAATATTTTTCATTTTCGATCATCTTTCCCAAGCCCTCAACCTGTCCTTTAATTATACTCAATCTTTTTAAAATTTTCTTTTTTATTTTTTTATCCATTTTTATAATTTTATGTTTTTCAAACTTAAAGCATTAATAGCGACAATGATTGTGGAAAGGGACATAAAAATTGCTCCTATAGCTGGATAAAGTAAAATTCCTTTAAAAGCTAAAATTCCAGCAGCTAAAGGAATGGCAAAAATATTATAACCGCTTGCCCAAAAAAGATTTTCTATCATTTTTCTATAAGTTGCTCTTGAAAGTTTGATTAAACTGACAATATCTCTTGGATCATTTCTTACTAAAATAATTCCTGCTGATTCAATAGCCACATTTGTTCCTGCACCAATAGCAACTCCTACATCTGCTTGCATAAGAGCCGGAGCATCATTAATACCATCGCCAACAAACATTACTTTCAAATTTCTTTTTTGAAGTTCTTTTACCTTTTCAAGCTTTTCTTGGGACAAAACTTCAGCAAAATATTCATCAATACCAAGTTCTTTTGCAACTTTTTCAGCAACTTCTTTTTTATCTCCAGTAATCATAGCTGTTTTTACTCCTAATTTATGAAGCTCTTTTACAGCAGAAAAAGATTCTTCTCTAATTTCATCTTCTAAAATTATGGCTCCAAGAATATTTTTATTTTCATCAACTAAATATGTGGTTGTTCCAATAGTTTCAATTTTTGGCGGATTTAAATTAAGGCTTTTTAAAAGATTTTCTCCTCCAAGATAATAAATTTTATTATTGATTTTTCCTTTTACTCCCATGCCGGGTAAATTTTCAAAATCTTCAACTTTCAAAATTTCAACTTTTTCTTCTTTAGCTTTTTCTAAAATTCCTTGCGAAATAAAATGCTGAGAAAATTGATTTAATGAAGCAGCAATCTGTAATACGGATTTATGCGGATTAGAAACGGATTCTTGCGGATTTACGGATGTATGCGGATCATAAACGGATTTATATGGATTCTTATTTATTTTATATCCGGATTGATCCGTTCCGGATCCGTGTTCATCCGCTATTGTTGATCCGAATTTATCCGCTTTTAATCCGAATTGATCCGTTGTTGTTGATCCGTTATCATCCGTTTCGAATCCGTTCTTATCCGTTTTTAATCCTTTTCTATCCGTTTCGAATCCGAATTGGTCCGTTGTTAAAATCTCTTTCACCTTAAACCTCCCGCTTGTTAATGTTCCTGTTTTATCAAATAAGACAATGTCAATTTTTCTTGAAAGTTCAAGTTGTAATCTATTTCTAATTAAAAAGCCATGATGAACTGCTAAACTTGTTGAAATAGCAACAACTAAAGGTACCGCCAGTCCCAAAGCATGGGGACAAGCAATAACTAAAACTGTGACTAATCTTTCCAGAGCAAAAGAAATATCTTTTTGAAGTATAAGCCATAGGATAAAACTTAAAGAACCAACAAAAATAGCTATAAAAGTTAAATATTTAGCAAAAATGTCTGCTAAAACTTGGAGCTTTGATTTTGATTTTTGTGCTTCTAAAATTAATCTTTTTATTCCTGCTAAAAAAGTTTCTTCACCGATTTTTGTTACTTTTATCTTTAAAATACCATCACCATTAATTGTTCCAGCAATAACTTCTGAGCCTGGTTCTTTTAAAACTGGTCTACTTTCACCAGTTATCATACTTTCATTAACTTCAGATTTTCCTTCAATCACTATGCCATCAGCAGGAATTTTTCCCCCAGGGCGTACTAAAACAATGTCATCGATTTTAAGTTCATTCAGTGGTATAAATTTTATTTTATGTTCGTGTTGGTTCGTTTCAGTTTCGTGCTGTTTCGTGTTAATAATTTCCGCTTGATCTGGTAACAATTTTTCAATTTCTTTTAAAG
>JAPYWP010000037.1 GCA_028276315.1 Minisyncoccota bacterium
ATTCTTCGAAAAATTTATAAATCCCCCAAAAAAGAGGTATTAAAAAAATGTAATCAAATTTAAAAAATAAACCAACTAAAGTTAAAAATCCATTTAATAAAGGTATTCTGAAATTTTTATCTTTCAAGATTTCTTTTAACATAATTTGCTAACTACGGATAAATGCGGATTCGAAACTGATTAAATGCGAATAACTAAAAATTATCCGAATAGATCCGTTCCAAAATCCGCATATATCCGTAGTACCGCGTTCATCCGCGGGAATTAATATCTAAAAAGATCATCTTCTTTGCTTTTATAATTTAAACCATCTATTTCAAATCCAAATGTTATTACCCTATTTTTTTTATCTTTTAAAATTTCTTTTAAAAATTCTAAATTTTTTGGCTTCTTTAAAAAAATAAAACAATTATATTCTTTTAAATTTTTTAAACTTTCAAATTGAGAATTTTTTAATATTTTCGTCCTTTCTAACTTATTAAAAATTTTATTAGAAAATTTTCCTATGAATTTATCAAAATAAAAATCTATATAAAATCCTAAACTTTTTGCCTTCTCAAATATTTTTTTATCAAATAAAACTGGCCAAATAAAAACTTTTTCTCCTGGAAAAATAAGAGAAAAATTTAAAACTTTCATTAAAAATTCAAAAGAATATTTCTTTTTTTCTTTTTTAACTTTATAAGATAGAAAAATTCCCCAAAAAAGAATAATCAATCCAATAATAGCTAAAATTTGAGCTAACGGATTAACTTTGTATCCTTCTAATAAAAGATTTAAAAGATTCATAAATAATTATAAAATAAAATTAAAAAATAAGCATCTTAAAATAGAAGTGAGTAGTGGGTGGTGAGGGGTGGGAATAATTTTAAAATTTATAAATCAAATTGAAATTGATTAGTGGGAGGTGGGAATAATTTTAAATTTATAAATTATATTGTCTGTGTTAAATTAGAAAAATTTGTATTACAGCCCTACTGTGTTACAGCCCCAAATCATCTGAAATTTCTTGCATTGATTTTAAAGCTATTTCAAATATTTCTTCTAAACTTAAACCCAGAAATTGAGGCGCCAAATTTATAATTTCTCTTTTAGCTCCTGCAGCAAAATTTTTTTCCTTAAATTTTTCTAATAAATTTTGAACAGTTACATCTTTTAATTTTTTTGATGGTTTTACAAGAGCAACTGCAACAATAAATCCAGTTATCATTTCTGTAGAATAAAGAGCTTTTTCCAATAAAGTTTGAGGTTCAATTCCATGAACATAATTGTGAATTTTAATTGCACTTACAATTTCTGGATCAACATTTAAATTTTTTAAAATTTCCTCAGCAATTAAACTATGTTTTTCGGGTTCTTTTTTTGTCATATCCCAATCTAAATCATGTAAAAGACCTGCTAGTGCCCACTTTTCTTCATCCTGATTAAGTCTTTTAGCTAAATTTCTCATCAAAGCTTCTGTAGCTAAACAATGTTTAATAATTTTTTCATCTTTCACATACTGTTTTAAAAGTTCTAATGCTTCTTCTCTACTCATAAAATAAATTATACAATATATCTGCTTTTTATTAAATCAGCGTTTATCCGCGTAAAATATTATCCGCGTTAATCAGCGTTATTAATCTGATCCGCGTTGTATCCGCGTTCATCCGTGGTCGTAAAATCACATTCAGGCCACCTAGAACAACCATAAAAAATTTTATTTTTTTTATTTTTTCTCTTTACTAAAAATCCTGTACCACATTTTGGGCATAAAACACCAGTATTAATACTTTCTTTGTATGAACATTTTGGAAAATTAGAACAAGCTAAAAATTTTCCATATTTAGAAAATTTTTCAATTAAAACTCCGCCACAATTAGGACAATTTTTTTCTGTAGCTTTTATTAATTTTTCTATTTTTTTACTTTTTTCTTCAACTAATTGAGAAAAAGGAAAATAAAAATTTTTTAAAGTTTCCTGCCAATCTTTTTTATTTTGAGCAATTAAATCAAGTTCTTCTTCAATTTTAGCAGTAAAATCATAATCAACAATAGTTGGAAAGTGTTCGTTTAAAAAATCATTCACAATCTTTCCAAGTTCAGTGGGCACAAGATTTTTTTGCTTATTTCTTTCAATATAACCTCTTTTAAAAAGAGTACTTATAATTGTAGCATAGGTAGATGGTCTTCCAATCCCATAACTTTCTAATGTTTTTACAAGACTACCTTCGTTATATCTTGCTGGCGGTTGAGTTAAATGTTCTTCTATTTTTACTTTTATTACTTTTAACTCTTCTCCTTCAAAAATATCAGGTATAACATTTTCACTGAATTTAACTTTATCAACCAGACTAAAACCAGGAGAAATTAAAACTTGACCAGTAACTTTAAATTTAAATGAATATAATTCTAAAATTGCCTCTGTTCTTTGTAAAACAGCATCTTCCATTTGACAGGCTATAGTTCTTTTCCAAATCATTTCATAAAGTTTCAATCTATTTTTTTCTAAATTTATTTTATCTGGTGTTAAAAAAATATCTGTTGGTCTAATAGCTTCATGGGCTTCTTGAGCAAGTTTTGACTTAGTTTTATAAATTCTTGGCTTTTCAGGCAAAAATTCTTTAAAATTTTCTTCTATATATTTTCTTATTGAATTTACTGCTTCTGAAGCTAAATGAGTTGAATCTGTTCTCATATAAGTTATTAAACCTTTTTCATATAATTCTTGAGCTAAGGACATAGTAAATTTAACTGGAAATTTAAAATTTTGCCATGCTTGCTGAGTTAAAGTACTAGTTGTAAAAGGTGGGTTAGGCGATCTTAAAACTTTTGTTTTTTTAACTTGGATCACTTTTAAATTTTTCCCTTCTATTTTATTTTTTATCTCATTAGCTTTTTTTAAATCTAAATCAAACTTACCAATTTTTTTATCTTCAATAGCAAAAAGAGTTGCATAAAATTCAATATCTTCTTTTTTCAATAAAGCCAAAATTTCATAATATTTTTGTGGTTTAAAATTTTCTATCTCTCTTTCTCGTTCTACAATAAGCCTCAATGCCGCTGACTGAACCCTTCCTGCAGATAAATTTTTTGTAATTTTTTTCCATAAAATTGGAGAAACCAAATAACCAACAATCCTATCTAAAATTCTTCTTGCCTGCTGAGCGTTAACCAAAGCAAAATCTATTTTTCTTGGATTTTTAAGAGCTTCTAAAATTGCATTTTTTGTTATTTCGTGAAAAGTTATTCTTAAATAATTTTTAAGATTTAAAGTTTCAACTAAATGCCAAGAGATAGCTTCTCCTTCTCTATCCTCATCAGTTGCTAATATTATTGTTTCAAAATTTTTTATTTTTTTCTTAAGCTCATCTATAATTTTTCTTTTTTCTTTTGGTATAACATATAAAGGAAATATACCATTTTCATCAATTTTAAGAGAAAATTTTCTTTTAGCTAAATCTCTAATATGACCATAAGAAGCAACAACATCAAAATCTTTACCAAGATCTTTAATTATTTTTTTGATTGTATTACTTTTTGTTGGAGATTCTACTATTATTAATTTTTTTCCCATAAAATTTTTATTTTACCACCAATATTTTTTATGACACCTTTTATTTCTAAATTAGTAATTAAAGATAAAATTTTATTTTTATCTTCATTAAATTTTTCCATTAATTCATTAATATCATAAATACCATTATTTTCTATAAATTTTATCAAATTTTCTTCTTCGCTGCTTAAATTAATTCTTGTTTTTTGAATCTTTATATTGTAATCTTCTAAAATATCGTTTATATTAGTTACTAATTTCGCTCCATTTTTTATAAGGTTATTTGAACCAGCAAAGTTTATATTCCAAATATCACCAGGAATAACAAAAACATCTCTACCATATTCTGCTGCAAGTCTTGCAGTAATTAGTGCGCCAGATTGTATTGGAGCTTCAACAACTAAAACCCCTTTTGAAATACCTGCAATAATTCTATTTCTTAAAGGAAAATTTTCTTTAAAACCAGGAGTTGATAGCGGAAACTCGCTTAAAAATAAATTTATTTTTTCTGCTAAATTTTTTCTTTTAAAAGCTAAATCAATACCATAACCTAATATTGCTATAGTTTTTCCTCCTGCTTCAATAGCGCCTAAATGCGCGCTTTCATCTATTCCAGCAGCAAAGCCACTTACAATATTAATACCTAATTTTGCTAAATTATAACTAAAATCTTTTGCAATTGCCCTTCCTTGTTTTGTGGCTTTTCTAGTACCCACAATTGAAAAACAAAATTCATCAACTAAATTTATATCACCTTTAAAAAACATTCCAAGAGGAGGATCTGGAATTTGTTTTAAAAGTTTTGGATAATTTCTATCATTAATTGTAACTATTCCGATGGATTCTTTTGATAATATTTTTTCAACTTCCTCTTCTTTTAAAATTTTCAAATTACCTTCTAACTTTAATTTATTAAAAACTAATTCGAAACTTTTTAATTCTTTAAAAAGAGAAAAAACTTTTTTATTGGGTAAATTAAAATTAATAGAAATTAAATAAAAATAGTAATGCTCTTTTTGCATAATTTTATTTTATCATAGTTTAAAAATAGTTAAAAAATACTTTAACATAGGGTGGCAAATTTTTTAAAGATTTAGTTAAGCTTTTATCTGGCGGCAAAATTAAGTTTGCTTTTGCTAATTTTTCATTTTCTTTATATTCTTTATTTTCTAAATTCAAAAAGAAAAATTCTTTTTTTAAAATTTCCTCAATTTTTTCAAATTTTATTTTACTATCCTCTAAATTTTTAGCTTTAAATTCAATATTTACAATAACATAAAATGGGGGTAGCTTGAATTTTTTTCTTTCATTTATCTCATTTAAATAAAATTTTTGCAGATCTAAAAATTTATAAAAAATTTCCTGATTTTTTGTAAAAATAATAGTTTCTTTTCCTTGATCAAATTTTAAAACTCTAAGAAGTCTTTCATTGTTTCTCCAAGGAAATTCATCAAAAAACAAAAATCTTTCTGGTTCAATTAAAATTACCCTATCAAATTCCCAATTAATAGGTTTTAAAATTACTTCAGTTGTAATTAAAACTTTATTTTCCAACTTTCTTAGAACATCATCTAAAACCAAAAAATCTTTTTTATTATCTCTAAAAAGATAAAAAAGACTCTTTTTAACTAGATTTCTTTTTATTTTTTTTAAAAATGGATGCTGTTTAGAATTAAAAATAACAATACTTGAGCCTTCTTTATTTATTTCTTTTAAAAAGTTATTAAAGTTTAAATTTTGAATTTGGAAATTTAAAATCTTTGGAATGCTTAATCTGCTTTCTAAATCAAAAAAAGTCTTAACTGTAGGAGCCCAGTCGTAGTATGTTAATGGTATTTTAAAATTTTTAGCTAAAAAGTTTAAATAAACTCTAAAATCTATTTGTGGATATCTAAAATTTTGTTGATAAGATTGAGTATTTTCACAAATAACAAAAATTTCTTCTAATTCTGGAAATGGATTTAAAATTGCATTTCCAACTGCTAAAATTGGTTTTTGGGGGTTTTGATCAAAAATTATTTTTAAATTTTTTAAATATTCTTTTTTATTTTCCTTTATTAATTTTATATGATCAATATTGTTTTTATTTAACTCATTGCTAACTAAAATAGTAGAGATAATATCGGGAAATGCAATAAGAATTCTTTTATTTGATAAATATCTTATATCTTTCAAAAAATTTTTTAAAGATTCAAATCTTAATTCATAAATTCTCTCTCTCCCTCTCCAGAAAAATCCATTTTGAATAAATTCTTTTGGTAAAAAAACATTTAAAAAAGCTCCATGAGGAATAGCGAAAATTTCACTAATTTCTCTTGTAAAATTAAAATATTTAATATCTAATACTTGATGAGAATTTAAAGTACGCAAAACATTTTTTAAAGAAAAACTAACTTCCTTTTTTAGCATTTCTTTTCTATTTTCTAATTTTTCAACATCAACAACCAGAGCAGGAACTTTATTTTTTCTTAATGGAACCTCAACTAAAGATAAAAAATTATGATAAAATTTTGAAAAATAAAAAAACTCATCCGGAGCTGGCCGTATTAATTTTGCTAAAGGAACAACTCTTAAAAGATACATTAATTCTAAAATAATCCAATTCTAAATTATTAAACTAAAACTTACTAATATTTAATTTTACTCAGAAATTTATCCTTTATTGGGTAGGCATTCAAAATGGTATATCGGCCTTTTTAGAGTTCCATCTTCATTCTTTGCTGGAATAAAAGGCAAAGTATCTATTTCACCTCCGCATTTAGCACAAATCCATTTTTCGCCTTCCCTTGGATGAAACCTCTGAGGTTTCCTAAATTTTTTCAAAATTTAATTTATTTTTTAATTATGACCCCTTACAATTTTACCACATATTTATAAAAAAACAATACCGCGGA
>JAPYWP010000038.1 GCA_028276315.1 Minisyncoccota bacterium
TTTCAATTTTTTTCATAGGTTGGCCAGTGTGAAATGCTAATATTTCATTTATTCTATTTTTAAGTTTTACTATCTGCCTTGCTGTAATTTCTATTTCTACCGCTTGACCCTCAACTCCTCCCATTACCTGGTGCAGTAAAATTTCAGTATTTGGTAATGCAGCTCTTTTTCCTTTAGCTCCTCCTGCAAGTAAAACTGCTGCTGCTGATGCTGCCATTCCAATAGCAATTGTTGCTACATCAGGCTTTATGTATTGCATTGTATCATAAATAGCTAAAGCAGAAGTAACGATTCCACCAGGACTATTTATATAAAAATAAATATCTTTTTCAGGATTTTCATGCTCTAAAAATAATAATTGAGCAATAATGCTATTTGCTACAATATCATTAATTGGGCCTGTTAAAAATATTATTCTTTCTTTAAGAAGTCTTGAATAAATATCGTAAGCTCTTTCCCCGTATTGAGTTTTTTCTATTACCATCGGAATTAGATTCATAAAAATATTATAACATAAAAACAACATAAAGATAAAAAGGGCGATCGCATAATTGATCGCCCTGCTTTTATAGATTTTTTATCGTTTAGACTAGAAACTCAAACTTTTTTTCTTCAAGATTATATCTTCCTAAAATAAAAATTGATTCATTGTTGAATATACACACAAAATAATAGACACTCCCAGAATCAGAAACTTTAACAATGGTAGAATCAGTTTTTGTAGATTCATGTGCTCTCTCCCCTTCTCTAAATTTAAAATCAACATCATCAAAATTTCCTGTGGTTAAAAAAGGATTCCTTATATCTGCAACGCAAACGTATATAAACTCTCCGACATTTTTACCTCTATAAATACCATCAACTAGAGAAAGATTTTGAGGGCTAGGATCATAACCCAATATTTCTAAAAATTCTGATAATTCTATTCCTACAAGTTCCTTTCCTTCATGTTCAAAAGATATATAATCCCATTTACTAAAAAGAGAAGAATGCATTTTAAAGAATTTACTATGTCTCCAATTTTTTACGACGTCTTCTATTATACTATTATATATCTCAATGCTTTTTTCTAATTCTTCCCCTCTAAGTGGTTTTCCATATTCAAAACCAAATAAATTCCTTCCAATTTCATATATAAGAAATTCTATTGTAGAAGAAGCTTTTTTTGCAAATTCTATAGTGTACTTTATTTCACTAGAGAAGTGAATCCCCTTGTTAAAAGATCTCCACATGCCCTTCAATTCGTTTTCAGGTGCAAACTTTTCAAACTTTCTAGGGCTGCCGTGAAATAGTATCATTAACTCATTTGTTTCGGGATACCTACATTTACTATCTTTCATCCTTTTTTCTAGAAAACTTAGCTTTTTGCGTAATATTTCTAGGTCTTCCTGATTTTTTATTATTTCCATCAGTTTTTTAAATTGAATGCTCTCCATTTTTTGCTCCCTTTTTTAATTTTTAATTGCAATAATTATTAATTTTTATATCAAATTTCAAAGATTTGTCAATAACCAAATATTTTTAATTAATTTTATCTTATAATTTTAATATGTTAGTTGGGGATCATAAGATATTAAAGATTGCACTATTTATTTTAATTGTTCTTTTTCTTTTTTATATTTTTCTTTATAATCCAAAAATCTGCTCCGATAAAAGCATTATAAGAGCATCAACTATTTTTTTCCCATTTTTAAATTTAATAGCAATTATTTTTTCAATTATTTTATTTAAAAAAGAAAATTTAATTGTAAAAATTTTTCTTCTTTTTTTTGTTGTTTTAATGTGGCTAATAAGTCTTTATTTAAATTTTTTAGTAGGGAAATCTTGTTTTGATTTGCTTTTTGCCCTTAGCATTCATTCTATTTTAATACCATTTATTTTAATGATTTTTTACTAGTTGAGTTTTTAAAAAACTTTATGGTATAATAATATAAAAGATGATATTGCTACATTAGAAAATTAAAGAAATTCAAGAAAATCGAGAAAATAAAAATTAAATTAATAAAAGTTTTCTAATTGCCCGGACGAATTAAAATGAGAGTTTGATCCTGGCTCAGAGAGAGCGTTGGCGGCGTGGATAAGGCATGCAAGTCGTACGAGTAGGGGTGGGAGATGAGAGGTGGGAGATTAGATATAATTTTGTTATGATTAGAAATTTTGAGGATTTAGAAGTTTATCAAAGAGCACAAAATTTATATCCGCTCGTTGTTGAATTTGTTCGCAAATTTCCTAAAGAAGGTTTTCATCTTAAAGATCAATTATGTCGAGCTGCGAATGGTATTCAAGCAAATATAACTGAAGGTTTCAGGAGATCCCCTGCTGAGTTTAAAATGTATCTTACAAGAGCTTTAGGTTCTTTTAATGAAGTTATTAGTCATCTTAAAGATGCTTTAAATGCAAAATTTGGAAATCCAAAAATAGCAGAAAAACTTATTCAAGAATACGAAATTATAGGAAAACAAATATTTCGTCTAAGAGAAAAATGAAAATAAAAATTCTCACCACCCACTTCTCACCTCCCACCTCTACTAGTGGCAAACGGGGCAGTAACACGTACGCAACCTACCCTTATCCCGGGCATAACCCTGCGAAAGCGGGGCTAATTCCCGATGGTCCCAAAATGTGTCATTGACACGTTTTGGGTAAAGGCGCAAGCCGGATAAGGATGGGCGTGCGGCCGATCAGCTAGTTGGTGAGGTAACGGCTCACCAAGGCTATGACCGGTAGGGGGCCTGAGAGGGTGTTCCCCGCCAAGGGCACTGAGACACGGGCCCTACTCCTACGGGAGGCAGCAGCCGAGAATCTTGGGCAATGGGCGAAAGCCTGACCCAGTGACGCCGCGTGCCGGAAGAAGCCCTTCGGGGTGTAAACGGCTTTTGTGGGGGAGCAAGTCCCGATATTTTATCGGGATTGACAGTACCCCACGAATAAGGGACGACTAACTTCGTGCCAGCAGTCGCGGTAATACGAAGGTCCCAAACGCTTCTCGGATTTACTGGGCGTAAAGGGTGAACAGGCGGACCCTGAAGTTCTTTGTTAAAGCTCCTAGCTCAACTAGGAAAAAGCAAAGAATACTCAGGGTCTAGAGAGCTCCAGGGGCCGGTAGAACGGACGGTGGAGGGGTGAAATCCGATGATATCGTCCGGAATGCCGAAAGCGAAGGCAGCCGGCTAGGGAGTTTCTGACGCTGATTTCACGAAAGCCAGGGGCGCAAAAAGGATTAGATACCCTTGTAGTCCTGGCTGTAAACGCTGGGTGCTAGCTTTGGGGATTTTAAAGACCCCATCTCCGAGGCGAAGCTAACGCGTTAAGCACCCCGCCTGGGTAGTACGGCCGCAAGGCTGAAACTCAAAGGAATAGACGGAAGGCTGCACAAGCGGTGGAGCATGTGGTTTAATTCGATAGTAACCGAAAAACCTTACCCGGGCTTGACATCCAACCGTCAAGCCCCGCCGAAAGGCGGAGGTGAGCCTACAATTTTTTGTAGGCAGGTTGGACAGGTGCTGCATGGCCGTCGTCAGCTCGTGGTGTGAACCGTATCCTTAAGTGGCACAACGAGCGCAACCCCTGCCCTGTGTTACACGTGTCACAGGGGACTGCCGGTTCTTAACCGGAGGAAGGAGGGGATGACGTCAGGTCCGCATGGCCCTTATGTCCGGGGCTACACACATGCTACAATGCCAGCTACAAAGGGTTGCGAAGCCGCGAGGCGGAGCTAATCCCTAAAAAGCTGGCCCAGTTCGGATTGCAGGCTGAAACCCGCCTGCATGAAGCCGGAATCGCTAGTAATCGCGGTTCAGGATGCCGCGGTGAATACGTTCTCAGCCTTTGTACTCACTGCCTGTCAGCCCAGAGGAGTTCTCGGTGCTCGAAGACCCTTTTCAGGGTTTAGAGCACAGGGAATGACTAGGGGTAAGTCATAACAAGGCACCGCTAGGGGAACCTGGCGGTGAAACATCTCTGATTCCTTTGAGTTAAAATTTTGAGCCAGACTCATTTTATATGGACCAAGCCATTACTTGGTCCAGTCGTCCGGGCAATTAGAAAACTTAATTAGTTTTTAATATGAAAATACTAATAGTTGAAGATGAATTTTTCTTAAGGAATATTTTAGAAAAAAAACTTCAGGCAGAAGGTTTTGATGTTATTTTAGCCTCTGATGGTGTTGAAGCAGTTGAAAAAACTGTAAAAGAAGTTCCAGATTTAATCTTACTTGATTTAATATTGCCTAAAAAAAATGGATTTGAGGTTTTAGAAGAAATTAAAAAAGATCCTTACCTAAAAGATATACCTGTAATTATTATTTCTAATCTTGGGCAAGAGATTGATATAGATAGAGCTAAAAAATTTGGTGTCAATGAGTATTTAATTAAAGCTCAAACATCACTAGATACTGTTGTTGAAAAAATAAAAGAAATAAAAGAAATAAAAAATAAAATATAATTTATGCTAATTAAAAACTTTAATGAATTAGCTTTATCTTCTGAAAGAAAAACTCTGCTTGAAGTCTTAAACTTCGGGCTAGAGAATTTAAATATAGAAAATGAAATTGAAAAATTGAAACTAAAAGAAGGTTTTATTTTTGTTGAGGATAAAATTTTTAATTTAGAAGATTTTTCAAGAATTGTTCTTGTTGGTTTTGGTAAAGGATCTTTTTATATTGCTTCAAGTATACATAAAATTTTATTAGAAAGAAAAAATTTTTTAGGATCTTTTGTTATAGATTTTAAATATGATAATTTTTATTTTGATGATAAATTTTATTTTTTTGAAGGAGATCATCCATTAGTTACAGAAAGAAATATTTTAGCAACAAAGAAAATAATTGAATTTTTAAAAGAATTAAATTTAAAAGAAAATGATCTTGTTATTGTTATAATTTGTGGTGGCGGATCTAGTATGTTTGAAATTCCAGTTATAGATTTTTCAAAGCTTATAAAAATTAATCAAAAATTGCTTACATGCGGTGCTAATATTTATGAGGTAAATACAATTAGAAAGCATTTATCTTTTTTAAAAGGCGGCTCTTTTTTAAAAATTCTTTATCCAGCAAAAGTTATTTCTTTTATTGTTTCTGATGTTGTTGGAGATGATATTAGTATTGTAGCGTCTGGCCCTACTTGTTTTGATAATACAACAAAAGAAGATGCACTAAAATTAATTAAAAAGTATAGCATTGAAATAAAAGAGAACGAAATTATTGAAACTCCAAAAGAAAAAAAGTTTTTTGAAAATGTTTTTAATTTTATTCTTTTTAATAATTTGAAAATTTTAAAAAAAATGGAAGATTTTGTTAAGAACTTAAAGATAGAAGCTGAAATAATTTCAAGCAAAGTTAATGAATCAACAGAGGAATTTTCTCAAAAAAGTTTAGAAATTGTTTTAAAACTTAAAAAAGGAATTTATATTTTTGGCGGAGAGACAACTTTATGTGTTAAAAAACCAGGGAAAGGAGGTAGAAACCAAGATCTTGCTTTAAGGGTTTTGAAAATTTTAAAAGAAAAAAATTTAAAAAATATAGTTTTTTTAGCTTTTAATTCAGATGGTTGGGATAATAGTGAATTTGGTGGTGCTATTGTAGATCAAATTTCTTTAGATAAAGCAGAAAAAATGAATTTAGATATAAATTATTTTTTAAATGAAAATTTAAGTTTTTATTTTTTTGAAAAAACAAAAGATTATATTTTAACAGGAAGATTACCAATCAATGTAGCTGATTTTATTTTAATTTATAAAACCGCAAGTTAAAAGTTAAGTACTACGGATTAATGCGGATTTGAAACGGATAACAACGGATAAATACAGATATTTAATATTTAAATCCGCATAGATCCGTGGCGGCGTTTATCCGCATTATTTTTATCAGCGTTATTTTTCTCCGCGTTCATCCGCGTTGTATCCGCGTTAATCCGTGGTATAATACTATAATATGCTCCATAAAAGGCAGTATAAAAGTTTTACCTTAGTCGAATTAATTGTTACACTCTCTATAATTGTAGTATTAGCCTCTATATTAATTGCAGCAATAAATCCTAATGCTATATTAAAGAGGTCAAGAGATGTTACAAGAGTACAAGATTTAGATACAATAGATAAAGCTATACAAGTAATGAAGATTGAAATAAGTAATTTTGATGAGCTAAATTATGCATCACAAAATATAGTATATATCTCATTAAAAGATAGTTCATCAACTTGCGGAAGCTATATAAGTGAGTTACCTTCTTTACCTTCTGGCTGGCAATATAGATGCTCTAATTCTCCTACAAATATTGATGGAACTGGCTGGATTCCCTTTCCTTTTAATCAAGTACCACTTCTAAC
>JAPYWP010000039.1 GCA_028276315.1 Minisyncoccota bacterium
GAATCAAAAAAGCGATCAGCTTCCAGAAATTTTAGATAAAATTCCAGAAGTTGCATCATTTAATGAAAAAATTTCCCAGAACATAACAGAAAATTCATTAAATTTAATACAAAATTCTCAAAATATTAAAAAAGAAGAAGCAAAAATTTCATATGAGAACAAAAAGAAAATAAAAGACGAATCTAATATTCAACAAAAAGAAACTAACCAGTTACCTCAAAAAGAAATTGAAACAAAAGATAATTTAAAAGCTAAACAAACAATTCAAGAAAGTAAAAAAGAAATAGCAAAATCAGATAATAAACAAAATAACCTGCTAAAGCCAGTAAAAATTGAAGAAACTAAAAAAGAAACTGAAAGTTTAAATAATAAAACTACAACTAGTCAAAAAATAAAAATATCTGGAGGCGGTGGAGGCGGCGGTGGTGGATATGTTGGAGGTGGTAGTGTTGTTCAGCCAAAAGATAAATGTAAAGAAATTGCTGATAAAGGAAATTTCCCAAAGATAATCATTAATGCTATAAAATTTGAAGGAGAAAATACAAAAGATGAGTTTGTTGAGCTTTATAATCCTAATGATTTTGATGTTGATCTTACTTGTTTTTCTCTTGTTAAAAAGACTGCAGGAAAAGGCGAGGGAGAGTTTTCGAATCTTGTAAGTAAAAGTGATTTTACAGGCAAAATCCCGGCAAAAAGCTTCTTTTTAATTGTACACCCATCATCAACTTATAATGAAATAAAAGATTTGCAATATTCTTCTGCTTCATATAGCATTTCTAAAAATAATGTTGTTGCAATTTTAAATCCAAAAGGAGAAATAGTAGATTTAGTTGGTTTTGGTGATGATGAAAGTAAAATTAGAAATTCAGAAACTAAACCATTTATATTTTCAAAATTACAAGAAGATGAATTTATTGAAAGAAAAAATTTAAAAGATACAGATAACAACTTTGAAGATTTTTGGATAACAAAAAGAAGCCCTTATAATACAAAAAAATCAAAATTACCCCATTCAAATTTTATTGAACTTAAAGATTTTGCTATTGAGTATTTTGAAATAATTCCTCAAAATTCAAAACTTTATATAAAACTAAAAGAACTAAATATTCCTTCTTCAAATCAAATTTTTAAAAATAAATTAACTTTTTCAACATCAATACCAGAAGTTTCTTTTGAACTTTCTTATGATAATCAAGAAAAAATTTTTATTTATGATTTTTGCCCCAGTAAAGGAAATTATAGTGCTGAATTTAAAATTTATGATGAATCAAACGAAATAAATTTTGTAGCAACATCAACTCAATTTGAAATACCAGACGGATTTTGCAATAAAAATGTAAATTATAAAATTTTATTTAGTGAAATTTTAATAGAAGGAGAAAATTCTTATGATGAGTTTATAGAAATTTATAATCCAAACAATTTTGAAGTTGATCTTTCAGGATGGAAAATTGTTAAAAAAACTAAAAGTGGTAGAGAAACAACAATTTTATCTAACAGAACAGAGCCTAAATTAGAAGGTAAAATAAAGCCATACGGTTATTTTTTGATTTCAAATTCAAGTTCAAGTTTTAAAGATGCTGCGGATTTAGTTTATAACTATAACAGTTCAAAAGCACTTTCAGAAAATAATACATTAGTTTTAATTAACCCTGAAGGAAAAGAAATAGATAAAATTGGTTGGGGTGATGTTTTGGATTTTGAAACTAAAGCAGCGCAAAATCCAAATAAAAATTATAGTTTAGAGAGAAAAAAATCTAAAAATTCTAATTTAGAGACTCTAAATACTATAGAAAAAGATTTTGGTAATTTTTATGACTCAGATAATAATGAGTTTGATTTTATTTTACAACAAAATCCAAATCCAGAAAATTCTAACGTAATAAAACCTCCAAAAAATAAACCTACAAATTTTAAAGTTGAAACAGTTTATTCAAACTTAGATACAGGCGGTAAAGCATTAAGTTGGTGGTTTAAAGCTAGAAAAGAGAATCAAATTATGAAATTTTTATGGAATCAACCAGGAATTTTATCATCCACTAGCTCAAAATATTCAATCTCTTATATATTTTCAACAACATCAGATTTTTCAAACTTATCAGAAGATTTAATTAAAGATTATCAAAAAACATATATTGATATTAATTTGCCTGAAATTAAAGATGATGGTTCTCTTGTCGAAATTCAATATAATATTTGTAATTTAAAATCTGGTTATTATAGATTTTTTCTTGAAATAGAAGATGGAGAAAATAAAAACGAAGTTGCTTTTTATAACTTTTTTAGAAGTCCTCATCTTTTTCCCTGCCCACCAGAAAAACCAAATGTCCAATACACAATTTACGAAGAAAATGAAAGAACTTTTCTAAAATTGTTTTATGAAGATGGAAAAGATTACGACTTTATTGCTACTGATATTCCATTAGAAACTATTTATTCTGACAATTTCCCAAAATATAGGGTTTTTTATATTTTCAAGCTTTCTACAAATACCGAAGATCTTTTAGATGATTTTAAATTTTATGAAAAACCAGATTTTATAGGTTTTTATCCTGATAATTTTGAATATGATTTTGTTGAAAGACAAATGATCTATGACCTTACTCCATTTGAACCTGGGAAAACATACTATATTGGAATTAGAACAATTTCTCCCTATGATTTCTTCTACTATGGAGTTGTTAATAAATATTTTACAAATCAACCACTTTCTGTTTGTAAAAGTGGTAATATTTTTGATTCTTTTCATCCAAATGTATGCTTTTTAAATCATAATGGTTACCCTTATGGTGGTTATCAAAATAGCCCTTGGGCCTATGTTAATGATTTTTATGATCCAGAAGGACATCAAACACCTGCTCCAACATATTCAACAAAAGCAAGAGAATGGTCAGCTGCTTTAGATTTAATAGATTTAATGAAAGCATATCCTCATTTGGTTTCTTCTACAACAATTATTTCAATTCAAATTCCGCAAAAACAATATACTCCTAAATTTTTAAAATATGTTAAATTTTATAAAGAAAACAATACTCTTTATGTTGACTTAAAAGCAAAAGAAGATATAAATAAGGTTCATCTTTTATTATTTAATTTTCAGCCATTAAAACAAAATGATTTTCCATGGAATAGTGGTGGTTTTTATCCAAGAGCAAGATACAATAAACTTTATCCAAGCAGATTAAACATAAATTATGGACCTGATAGTATATGGGTAGAATTAGGTGGTGGTTGTTATTCTCTGCCCTTTGGAAATAGAACTTTGGATGCAATTTATACTGGAGAGATTATAAATGAAGATTGTGAACAAGGAAGATGCAATATAATTTATTCTGATAAAAATACAAAGATAGAAATATTAAAAGATATAAATTATGATTTTGATGATGAAGTTTTCTTAATGGGGATATTTTATGATGTTGGTTGGTCTCAAACTTGTGCTACACCAAGTGTTTTTTGTAGTGTTTTTTGTGTTGAAGGTAAAGCTATAGAGATTGCTCCATTTAAATTTGGTGTAGAGTACAATTTTTAGTTGCAAAATTTTAAAATATATGTTATAATAGGGTTATATCATGAAAAATTCGCCAAAAAATATGTTAGTTATTATTCTCTTTTGTGGTCGAGCGCGCCGGCCATGATGTTTTAATTTAAATTAGAAAATAATAAAAAATGGCCGGCGCGATCGGCCATTTTTTATTTTACCCATGAGTTTGGATAAAATAATAAGGGTAACAAAGACAAAAATACCAACAAACTATGGAAATATTTGGTTTTTCTGTTTTAATTTTGGAGAAAGAGATGTTTTTTTAATATCTAATAAATTAAAAATCAATAATCCTCTAAATCTTAGAATTCATTCAGCTTGTATTACAAGTGAAATTTTTGGATCATTAAAATGTGATTGCAAACTTCAATTAGATTTATTTTTAAATATTCTTGGAAAAGAAAAAAAAGAAAGCTATGCTTTAATTTACTTTCCCGATCATGAAGGTAGGGGGATAGGAATTTTTAATAAAATAAAAGTTTATGAAGTTCAAAGAAGGCTTAATTTAGATACTTATGATGCAAATAAGCATCTTAAATTGCCAATAGATGCAAGAGATTATAAGCCAACTATTGAAATTTTAAGATACTTTAAAATAAATAAAGTTATTTTATACACAAATAATCCTAATAAATTTAAATTTTTGAAAAATTATAAGATAGATGTAATTAGAAAACCACACATTGCAAAACCAAATTCTTTTTACTCATTAAAATATCTTCAGACAAAAATAATAAAAGGAGGCCACTTAATAGATATTGAAGATTTAAATAAAATTATTTTCAAAGAAAGTAATTATGTTAAATAAAATAAAAAAAAATCAAATATTTGATCTGCACCTTGATTTAGAAGTTTATTTTAATCCAAGACTTAGAAAAATTTTAAATTTTAAATATTCAAAAATAGATAAATTAGAAAAAAATAGGCATTTTGATCTTGTTCAGGCAAAAAAGGTAAATTTAAAATATGCTGTTGTTCAAATCCAAGCTATTTATCTTAAAAAAAATAAATTAGAACCGCTTTTAAATTTTAAAGAAGCTCTTTATAATTTGGAAAACTTTAAAAAGAAGGCAGGAAAATTTTTTAAAATAATAAGCAAAAAAAGTGATTTAGATGAATTAAATAATAAAATAGGGATTATTTTAGGTTTTGAAGGTTTAAATTTTGTCTCTAATATTAAAGATTTAGAGATTTTATGGAAAAGTGGTATTAGGGTTTTTGGTCTTTGTTGGAATTTTGAAAATAAAATATGTGGAGGGCTTTGGTCTAATAAAGCTATTTCATCTTTTGGTAGAAAATCTATAGATTTTCTAAATAAATTAAATGCGATAATTGATCTTGCTCATGCAAATGAAATTAGCCAATTAGAAGCAATTAAAATTGCAAAAAATTTTATTTTTTCACATAATAATATAAGAAAAGTTTCTGATTTTAATCAAAATATAAGTGATAAAGTTTTAAAAAATTTAAAAAATAAAAAAACTTTAATAGGGCTAACCCTGCTTCCAAAAGCATTAAAACCAGAAAACTCTTTTAATTCATTTTTAAAAAACTATAAATTTTTATATAAAGAAAATAAAAATATTGTTGCTATTGGAAGTGATTTTTTTGGATTTGATTTTGAAAGCTCTCCTAAAGGAGCCAAAAACTATGTTGAATTTTATAAAAACCTTTTAAAGCATAAAGTGAATATTTCTAAATTATTTGACAATACATATAAATTCTTTTATAATATAATATCAACATGGTAGAGAAAGAAACAAAAAAAGAAACAGAAATAGATATTAAAGCTTATGAAAAATTTATCTCAAATAGAATAAGGCAACAAGAAAAAGATCTTGAAGATTTATCTAAATTAATTTCTGAATCTTTAAACTTATCTAAAGAAAAAGCCCTAGATTACCTAAACGAAGTTAAAAAAATATTTTGAATATTTTAGGTTATGATAAAAATGATAAAGTAGCTTTTGTTACAACTTATCATTTTCTGCCATGGGAATTTGATTATTATCTTTTAGCGTATGAGAGAATTTCAAAATCTTTGAATAATCTTGGTTTAAAAGATTTCTCTTACCCTATATGGTATATGGATGCTAAAAAAGAAAAGCCCTATGAGTTTGATTTTTTTGGTAAAAAAATTAAAATTGATGATATTTTAAATAAAATAGAAAATAAAAGAGAGACACCAAAAATAGTTACATCCTATGATTATTATGAATATTTGAAAAATAGATTTTTAAAATTATTTGAAATTGAAAAACTTGATGAGCAAAATAAAGAAAAGATAATAAAAAAAGTTTATTCAAGTGATTTTGAAAGCAAAATTAAAGATGTAATTACTCTTTTAAAATCTAATCAAACAATAAATAAAAATGAATTTATTTTAGGATTATCTGAAAAAGAATTGCAAGATAGCGTGAGAGATGTTTTAGAG
This sequence comes from Minisyncoccota bacterium, assembly GCA_028276315.1. GTDB lineage: Bacteria > Patescibacteriota > Minisyncoccia > UBA6257 > HR35 > RSWP11. The sequence goes on from JAPYWP010000039.1 coordinate 5,978, forward strand.
AAAAAATTTATTTTATTATTTGATTTTTTAAATTTCTTTGAAAATAAAATAAAACCTAAAGAAAAATTTGAAAAATTTAAAGAAGTATGTGAATTTTTATTAAAAGAAGAAAAAATGAGACCAATTTTAGAAAAGTTAGATGTAAATGAATTTAATATTAACCAAAAAACAGGGTTAATGCTATTTTTATTATCAATTTTAACTAATGGAGTTCATATAGGCGCTGAATGGCCAGAAAAAGGTTATCATACAGGTAAATTTAATAAATTAAGAGAAATTTTAGGACTAAAACCAG
>JAPYWP010000040.1 GCA_028276315.1 Minisyncoccota bacterium
TTTTCTCTTATTTTTTCAATTAATTTATCAACTAAAATTTCTGGATCGCTTTCCCAAACAATAACTCTTTCTTCTCTTTGAGCTTTCTTTAAAATATCAGGCAAAAGACTCTCAGTACCACCGCTTCCTTTTAAAATTCCCATAATCTTATTATCTTCAAATGCAGTAGTAAATTCATTTAACGTTCCGATTCTTCCGCAAACAAAAATTATAGCTTCTGCTGATCGAGAAAGTATCATATTTCTTCCAGAATAACCTAAACCAGTCCAAATTATAATATCATGATAATCAACTGGGAGTTGATAAACTTCAATATGCTCTTTATAAGTTAGTGCAGGAGAAAGACCTATTACAAAACCACCAACTTCTTTTGCCCCTTTAGCCACCCAATAAGGCACACCAGTTGTTGCGCCAGTAATTAAAACACAATTTCTTTTTGCAATAGCTTTTCCAAGACTAATACATTTTTCTAAAATATCTTCACTACAAACTCTTGTTTGCGCTGCACCAGATACTGCAATTTTAATTTTAAGCAAATCTTTAAATTCTTCCATAAATTAAATAAAATCTTTTTTTACTGATTTTTTAAATTTCTTAACTCTTTTTTCTTTTTTTGCTAAATTGTGCGCTCTTCCAGGAACGTAAACTATGATTTTTTCATTTTTTGTTTTTTTAACTCTCTTTGTAATAGATTTTTTTGTTTTACTCATAATTTAGCTAAATAAGCTATAATTAAATTTTGTGTATCTTTAATCGGTTGAGTTAATTTTTTATTTTGAATCATATCTAAAAATTTTTGAAATCTTTCTTTTACAAAATCATGATGAATTTGCTGCCTACCTTTTATAAACATTCTAACTTCAACCGGATAACCTTCAGAAAGAAATTTTTCAATCATTTTTGCTTTTCTTTCTAAATCGGCTTGAGCTTCGTTTACTCCAATTCTTACAGTTTTCATTTCTTTTGGTTTTTTAACTTCTTTTTTCTTTTTCTCTTTTAAATAAAGATACTTTTTATAATCACCTATTCTTACAACAACAACTGGTGCTTTATCTGTAATCAAAAAAAGATCTTTATTTTGCTCTTCTGCTAATTTAATTGCTTCATCGAAACTTAAAACACCTATTTTTTTCCCTTCTTCGTCTGTTACCAAAACTTTATCTGGTTTTAATCTTAAAAGTTCTTTCTGAATCACAAATTTATTTTATTTCAACTTTAGCGCCAACTGCTTCTAATTTTTTCTTTAATTCTTCAGCTTCTTGCATCGAAACTCCTTCTTTAATAACTTTTGGAGCAGAATCAACTATATCTTTTGCATCTTTAAGTGACCAGCTAGGATTAATTTCTCTTAAAACTTTTATAACTTGAACTTTTTGATCACCTGCAGCTTGTAAAATAACATTAACAGTGCCTGCTGATGAAGCTTGCTGAGCCTCTTGAGGTGTTTGCGCTTGTGCTGGAGCCTGCGGAATATAAGCTAAATTAACTCCAAATTTTTCTTCTAATGTCTTAACCAATTCTGCAAGTTCTATAACTGTTAATTTTTCTATTTTTTCAACTATATCTTGTATGCTTTTATCCATAAATCTATTTTACTCAAAAACTAACATTTAGTTAGCTTTTGAGCTTTTTAATGTTAATATTTTCAAAAAGTTACCCAAAGGAGATTTTAATGCTAAAATTAATCTTAAAATTAAACTCTTTAAAATATAATTTAATTTTATCATTAAAGCTTCTTTTGATGGCAAATCCCCTATCATTTTCCAAAATTCATTTGTGTATTTATTATTTTTAAAATATCCAAAAATATAACTTCCAATATTTTTATCTTTTTGAATTTTATTAATTAAACTCAAAATTTTATTATCATCCTCAAAAACAAAAATAACCCCAAAAGGAGAATTCGATTTAAAATCCTCATCTAAAAGTCCAGATTTTAAAAGCAAGGATTTTTTATAAATTTTAAGCAATCCCCCGCTTTTTTTGATTTCTCTTCTTAAATTATTTAAAACACCTGTTGGAAATTTATTCAAATCAATTAAAACATAAAAAAGCGATTTTTCCTTTAACTCAATTAATTCTTTTACCTTATTTTGCTTTTGCACTAAACTTTGCCTCATAAATAAATATTTTACCATAAATATTTTTTAAAAGCAAATAAAAAAGGCGGGATCCACCCCGCCAAAGTTATAATAAAAATTAAACTTTTTGTTTATTTAAGATTTAAGATAGTAATTTTGTTTATTTCAGATAATAAATTTTTAAGCTGTTCCTCTTTTTTTTCAATTATTTTTTCCTTATTCATTGAGATTGCTCTAATGCAAAATTCCTTCTTGATATTAACCGGAATTAAATTTAAACCCATATACTCTTTTACATATTTCCACAGGTTCCACGATTTTAGTATCTGTTCCATCCTCTTGCATTTTTCACAATCTTGATGAATAATAATTCCAAAACCTAAACACGAACTTCTAGTGAAAAAAAACTCTCCAAGCAACAATTTCTCTTCATCAGTTAACTTCTCAAAACAAAAATTATTAGAACTTACGATGAATTCTCCTACTATACATATTAATTCTTCAAGCCTATCACTTAATGCATTAAACCTTTTTAAAACCTCAATTTCATTTTCTAACTTTTTAGCCTTCCTTAAAATTTTAAATAATTTTTTCTTCATAGTCCCTCCTTAAATTTTGTTTTATTTTTTATTTTTATTTGCAGTGTAAAAAATACTATTTTAATCATAAAAATTTTTTTGTCAATATTTAAAAGCAAATAAAAAAACCCGCCAACTGGCGGGTTAAAAAATTCACACAAAAATTTATAGAAAATACATATTTTGTTGATTTTGCCAGAGCGTAAATACAAAATATAAATACACACAAATAAATAAAAACCAATATCTTTTCGAAATTTATTAACCAAAATTTCCACAATGCCTCCCACATTTTAATTTTAAAATAGAAAAACATTATAAAACTAACCACTAAAAATAAAGTATGCAGAATCAATTGAAAATAATCTATTACCATTACATAGCCAAAAATTACTATAATTATAAACACAACTTTTTCCTTGCTAGTAGAACGAAAGATTAATTCAGGAAGCCAAATACTCCATATTAAGTAACTCATAGCGCCTATTAGTAAAAATACTTCCAGGGGTATTATTTCTTTTAGACTCATATATCATCCCTCCTTTTTTTATTTTGATTTGCTTTAAGTTTATTAATACTTTATCATAAAAAATTTTTTTGTCAATATTTAAAATTAAAATAAAAAAACCCCATAGAGCGGGCGAAAAATAAATAATAAATAATAAATTAAATAAATAATAAAATAAAAAATAATAAAATAATAAATGCCCACTCTATAGGGCTTAAAATTTAAAAAAATTTTTTATTTTCTACTAAAATTTTATCATAACATTTTTATTTTGTCAATCCCCTACTTTTCTTTAATTTCCATTTCCAAATAATCAAATGGTTCGCCAAAATTGTGCCAATTTTCTATAGTTCGTAATTTTTTAGCTCCCCTTTTTTGAAGTATTTCGGATAAATTATTTTTAACTCTAACGTGAGCGCAAATTTTTTTATAACCTCTTTTTCTTGCTTCTTTTAAAAGATTATTAATAATCTTTAAAAACAATCCTAAATCTCGATTATCTGGCTTGGTTGCTATCGATTCAACATAAAGAGCGTCTTTTTGAGGCAAAAGTTCTGGATCATAATATTTTAACTCTTCATAAGCATCTTTTAATGGTTTAGAAGATAAATAAGAAATAATTTCTCCTTTTTCATTTTTAGCTATTATTTGAATTCCTTTTTTGTTTTCCAAAGTTTCTCTTAAATCTTCTAAATCTGATTGCATTATCTCAGGAAAACTCTCTTCTTCAACTTTTAAAATTCCTTTTAAAGTTTCATCATCAATCTTATCTATTATTTCTATTTTGTATTCTTGTTGTTTTTCAGATGCTTTTTTAAATTTTTTAATAGATTTATCCAATTTCATAAGCCTCAGTGTGATCTAAAGTTTCCAAATAATATTTTTCCTTAAAGTAGCCACCAAGTTTTTTAATAGGAGGAAGTTGAATAGTTTTTAAATCCCCAGTCTCTACATCATTAGTACCAACTTTACCCAAAACTACTTTTTCAATATTACAAGCTTTTGCATATTTTTTAAGAAATTGAAACATTGCCTCTCTAATACCTCTATTAACATTATCTCCTGCGGGGTATCTGTTGTTTACTTCAAAATTATCAGCGACTAATACTGGTTTTCCATTTTTATCTAATGTAACAAATAACCAAGTTTGAGCAACAACATCACCAGTATCAGGATCAACAACTTCTGCAACTTGAATACCTTTATCAATTAAATATTGAAAAATAGTTTCCGGGTGAAGTGTGGGTAATCCTCCGCCAGGAGGAGCTTCTTTAACGCCAACTGCAATACAACAATGAGTTTGATTTCCCTGAAACATATCTTTTCTTGGATCTCTATCCCAAATTTTAACTATAAATTCTTTTTTAGCTGTTTGTTCACCTTTTTGTTCTTGACTTAGGGCTTTAATGGTTTCAAGTAAATGATTAAAAGCTTCCTCAACTTCAACTGGCAATTTGTAATTAGGATCTTTTGATTTTAAATAATTCAATGATTTAGTATAAGTAGGCAAAAATTCTTCTAACCAATTTGGTTTATTTAAATTAATCTTTGAAAAATCAAATTCTTTTTTCTTTTGTTTTAATTGAGTTAAATCTTTTTCTAAAGATGATTTTAACCTTGGCTCAAATTTATTAACTTTCTCTTGCCACTCTTTAAAGCGCTCTTCAAATTGTTTAAATAAAGCCTCTCTGTTTTGCTTTTTTTGAGTTCCAATTGTCATTAAAACTTGTTCTTTAAAATTTATCCAATTTCCCCAATTAATACCTTTTTTCCTAAATTTTTCTTCAATCTTTTTATTATGTTCAGCTATTTCTCTGCCAAATTCATCTTTTTGATCTAAATTTGAAATAAATTCATCAAATCTATTTTCAAAAACTGACTTTAAAAGTTTATTGTAAAGTTCTAAATAATCTTCTCCCAATCTTTTTTTAATAATTTCTTGATTAGTGATTAAATTAGCAAAATATTTAATTTTCCATTTTTTTAATTCTTGTTCTGGAATTTCTGCCTTAATACCCAAACTTTCAGCAACTTTCTTTAAAAGATTTTTATTTAATTCTGATTTTAGTTCTTTAAAATCTTTACCCTTATTATTTTTTAAAAGTTCAATTAAAAGATTTTCATTTTTAGTACTAATATAAGCAGAAGAAATTTCAAGCAAATCAGAAAGATTATATCCATCAAGATTCTTATTACTTTTAATATATTCTTTAATTTCTTTAACAATTAACTCATTATTTAATACTGGCCTAAAAACATCAAGATAAGCTTCAGCAAATGACAAACCCCTAAGAAGATAGTTTTTTAGAAGCTGGGTAGAAAGATTAAGGTCTATGGAATGAAGATTAGCTATGTCTAAATTGTGTTTGTAAAAGAATTCCTCTGGATTTTTCCATTTTTTTGATTCTTCTATTTTGTCATTTACCTCTTTAGCAAATTTCTTGATAAATAGATATCTGGGAAAATATTCTTTTTGAAATAATCCTAAATCTTGATGGCCAATAATTAAGTTAGCAACTATCTTTTCTCCATAAAAGCCTGCCTCTAATTTATCAATGCTTTTAATTAATCTTTTTGTTTCGGGAATAAATTTAAAATTATTAGCTAAAGCAATAGCAATTTTACCAGCTGAATATGGCCATCCTTGATCAAAACATTTTTGCATGGCTTTTCTAGCTGATTCTGGGTCATTGTTAGCTAAAGCAACAGCGATTTTACCAGCTAAATTTGGCCGTCCTTGATCAAAACATTTTTGCATGGCTTTTCTGGCTGATTCTAGGTCATTTAAAGCAACAGCGATTTCACCAGCTGAATCTAGCTGTCCTTGATTAAAACATTCTTGCATGGCTTTTCTAGCTGATTCTAGGTCATTTAAAGCAACAGCGATTTCACCAGCTGAATCTGGCCATCCTTGATCAAAACATTCTTGCATGGCTTTTCTAGCTGATTCTAGGTCATTTAAAGCAACAGCGATTTTACCAGCTAAATCTGGCCGTCCTTGATCAAAACATTTTTGCATGGCTTGTTTTAAATTTAAATAATAATTGAG
>JAPYWP010000041.1 GCA_028276315.1 Minisyncoccota bacterium
TTTTCGGATACAATCATGTTTTATTATTAAAAAATCTGACCCATTCTTTATAAAATCTTTTTGTCTCATTGGGTAAAAATTTTTCAAATTGATTTAAATTTTTTATTAAATCAAAAGTATATTTGTATCCCAATAATTCTTTCTCTAAATCTTTAGCTAAATTATGTATGTTTCTTTTTTGGTATACAGATGGCTTATTATATATCACACTTCTAGGAAAATATTTTTGTAAAATATAACTTCCCCATATGTCATCCATTCTGCCTATGCCTGGTAAACATGCATAATAAGGTATAACTTCTCTAGATAAAAATGTATTCTGAGAATTAAACGGAGATATTTTATTTGAGGTAAAAGGTTTTTTAATATTTTTAAATTTCACTTCCGGCCTATATACTATCCTAGCTATAGCATCAATATCGGGGTCACCATCCCATAAATCAGCCTGGATTAAAACTTTAATTTTAACCTTTCCTTTATATCTTACTTTATTTTTTTTATCCAATAATTGAATAGGGAATCCTCTATGCCATAAATAATTATACTCTGTTGTGACAGACAGGGGATCAAAAACAGGATTAGAAGTAGTATAAAAATCAACATAAATCTCTTTATTTACATACACCTCTTTGCCCCAAAAATCATAAGGAATATTATCGTCGTCAACTGTTGCTATTATTTCCGCTCCTAAATTATAAGCCTCTAAAAAACCGATATTTCTTCTTTGAATGCAATTCCACCCTATTAAGTCACTAATTTTCTTATATTTTTTTTCTTGATATTCTGGACCTAAATATTGAAAATTATTAAATTCTTTTTCTAACTTTTTATATTCTTTATGAGGAGTTTTTAAATCGCCAACCACTATTAAATACCAATCTTTAAATAATAAATATTTCATTATAGCCAAAGTGGGTTTATTAATTGTGGTAGTAATAATAAATTTTTTATAATTCATTTTTGAAAAACAAAATTGTCTAACGACCTTTCAATACAATTATATATTTCTTCTGGTTTAATTCGAAGAAGATCGCCGTTCTCGTTTATAAAATAGGGTTTATAATTCAATTTTGTTAATAAATTAATAGATTCTTGTGAAAATTTTATTCCATCACCTGACCAAACTTCCATAGCAATTATTGGAGAATTATTTTTGAAAAATTCATATCCCCCTTTTATTACTAAACTTTCTGCTCCTTCAACATCTAATTTGATAATTGTGGGTTTATTGTGATTTTTTATGTATTCATCTAATGTAATAGTTTTTATTAAAATTTTTCTAGATGGATTAAGTTTGTTTAAATATGATTTATCAGTAATAATAGTACTACCCCCTGTATGTTCTTTAGTATAAAATTTTGCTCCTCCCACATAAATAAAAGTTTCACCTATTTGTTCACTTAATGCCATATTGTTTAAAAATACTTTTTTATCACCTTCTAAATTCATTCTTAAATTTTCAAAAACATCTGGGAGGGGTTCAAAAGAATTAACTTCTTTACAAAATTCTAAAGCTAAATAAGTATAAAAACCATAATTTGCCCCAACATCATAAAAAATATCATTTTCTTTTAAATTTTTAATTAAAAATTTTGTAAGTTTTAATTCAGATGGATCAAGTAGTGCTCCCTTGCTCATAATTAAACCAAACAACTCCGAAGAATTAATAAATGATTTAATTTCTCTGCCCCAAAACAACTTAATTGTTCTATTTTTAGTAGATAACAAATCTAATTTATTTAAGAAAAACAATAAATAGATATGCCCCCCAAATAATGATCTTAATACTTTTCTTCTTATTCCTGGCCCAACATATTTAGAGAACAATCTTAAGATATTTTTTTTCTCAATAACCAAAAGTTTCTCTAAAAATATTTTTCTTTTTAATTCTGTTTCCATAGATAAAATTTTAAATCTTTACTATTCAACCTTTCTAAAATTTTGTTCTTATCTTTATACAAAAAATAATTGGAATATTCCCCACATAACTTGCAAAAGAGGAAAAACTACTTTTACATCCTAAGATTATATCACATTCAGAAAGTAAAAACAAATCTACAACCATATTTCTTTTTTCATAGAAAACATTAAGTCCCTCAAATTTTTTAATATCTAATTCTTTAGCATTTGAGGTAATTAAAATTGCGGTTTTATTAATATTCAGGTTTTTTTCTTTAATTATTTTTTTAATTAAATCTGTGATGTATTCTAAATCTTTATTTTCAACATACCAAAAAAATTCTGGATCATAAAAATCTCCATCCCCGGGCTCTTTAAATCTTAAATGCAAGCCGATTATATAATCGAAGTTTTTTCTTATTTCTTGAATATAATTTTTAATTTGAAATTCTAGATCTTTTCTTGGTTTAAAAATTTCTTTAATTTTTTCTCGATGTTTTTCCAAATAAGAATATGCAAAAAAATTCCAATCTAATGTAAAAATTAAATTAAAGTTTGGATCATTTTCAATTTTTTTAATTATTTCATCTTTTTTAAAATCATTATCTAAAATATATTGTTTTTGGGAAGAATCAATAATATTTTTCTTATAAAAAAATTTTATCGGAAAAGTAACTAAAGTCTTATAAATAATTCTGTAAATTTTTCTAAATAATCTAAATAAATTTTTGTTTTTAAAAACAAAAGTTGGAAATGTTTTGTAAAAAATAAACTTTATAAATTTATTTTTAGAAAAAGGGGCATCAAAAAATTTTGAATATTGATAAAAACACCATATATCAATATCATAATTTTTTTCTAAAGAATACGCCAATAAATGAGAAAGAAGCCAAAGCTGATTTGCTAATTGTCCTTCGTTATGCTGTAAAACAATTATTTTTTTCATAGAGCGGTAATTGTCGTATAATCAAAATTGATAATTTTAATATATTTTTATAATATCTAAATTTTCAAATACTTCTAATTTTAAATTTGGTCTTAATTTTTCAGTCAATGATTTAATATCTTCTATTTCAGGCCAATTGTTTTCTTTATTAAACAATCTAGCATCATCAATCAATATCACGCTTCCACCAACCCACCAATTTAATATTGTTTGCAATTCATCTAATATTAGATTTTCTTTTTCACCTTTTGCTGTAATTCCTCCTGAATAATGAGCATCCAACCAAAATAAAGTTGGTTTTTTAATATCTTCTAAAATTTTTGGCAAAATTTTGGCACTATCGCCTTGTAAAATATGAATATGTTTGTACTTTTTAAAAATATTTTTAGCTCTTTGGGCTAACTTTTCATCTAATTCAATAGAATAAATTTCTTGAAAAGAATATCTTAAGGCACTTACTGTATCGCCTAAATATGTTCCAGTTTCAATGAATACCGGGGTTTTATTTTCTTTAGCAATTTGAAGAATAAATAATCTTTTATTATGAGACGCAGAAGGAGACATTTCGGGAGGTAAAAATTTTCTTAAATAAATAAACTGAAATTTTAAAATTATAGGGTATAAAGGGGTTTTCTTAATAAATTGTTTAATTTGTTTCAATACCATTCTTCACATCCTCCATAAATCAATTACAATTTTATTCTTTAATTTTTTAACCTTTTTAAATTCTTCATAAGGAAGCATTAAAATGATTAATTTATTTTGAGTTGCCTCATTCAAATTTTTAGCATAATTTAATTTATTTCCAAAAACTTTTCTTGTTTCTTCAATAGCTAAATTGATTGGATCATAAGCAGTGATTTTTAAATTTTTATTTTTTAAAAGTTCATCAATTAATTTTATTGAAGCTGATTCTTCAATAACATAGGTTTTTATTTTATAAGCCAAACCTAAAATTGACAAAGAATTTATTTTGTTTTCTTTTATAATTTTTAAAATTTTTTCTTTTTGAAATTTTGTTTGAAATTCATTGATTTTATGAGCTGAAATAGGAATTAAAGCATCAATTTTAGCTTTAGTTTTAGCAAAATGACTAAAAGCTCTATTATCTCTTGGAAAACAAGTACCTCCGTAAGCAGGACCGTATTTTAAATAATATTTTCCAATTCTTTTATCAGCTCCCATAGCAGAAGTTATTTTATCAATTTCTGCTCCAGGAATTCTTTCACAAATATTTCCAAGCATATTAGCAAAACTAATTTTAGTAGTGATATAAGAATTAATAGCAATTTTTGTGATTTCAGCACTAACAATAGACATTCTTGCAATATAAGGTTTATTTATACAAACTTTTTTCCAAATATTCTCAATAATATCCCCAGCTGTTTTATTATTTTCTCCAATTAAAACTAAATCTGGTTCTAAAATTCCTTTAATAATATCGCCAATAGCAATAAATGTTCGATTATAAATAACTGTAAAATCTTTATTAAGTTTTTTTGAAGAATTTTTTTCTATAAAAGGAATTATTTCTTTTTGAATAGATATAGGGCTAACAGTTGATGTAATAGTAAAGATTTTAAATTTTTTATTGTTTTTTAATTCTTCAACTAATGGTTTTATTGCTCTTTTTATATATTCATTAGAAAAACTTCCATCTTTTTTTGACGGAGTTGGAACAATAACAAAGAAAATATCCGAAAAATCAAAAATTTCTTTGGGATTGGTTGTTGCTTTTAATTTATTTTTAGATTTTTTTATTAGCTCGTCAAAATTCGGTTCTAAAAATGGAGCCTTATGGTTATTTATATCATTAATAATCTTTTGATTGATATCTAAACCTAAAACATTAAATCCTCTATATGCAAAACAGGCAGCAAAACAACTTCCTAATTTTCCAAGCCCTATAACAGAAATATTTTTATTATTTATTTTCATATCCTTCCTTGTTTTTTGAGCTCAGATTCAATCCAATGATAAGTTTTTTCAATACCAACTCTTAGTGGTGTTTTTGGTTCCCAGTCAATTTTTTGACGAACTAAAGTTAAATCTGCATTTCTGCCGCGAACTCCTGTTGGTCCTGGGATATGTTTTAAATTTAATTTTTTTCCAGCAATTTCCATAATCATTTTAGCTAAATTGTTAATTGAAATTAACTCTTCTGAGCCTAAATTAAGTGGTCCTAAAAAGTCTGAATCCATAAATTTTCTTACTCCTTCTAAAGCATCATCAATATAAAGAAAGCTTCTTGTTTGTTCTCCATCTCCCCAAATTTCAATTTCTCCTCCATCTTTTGCTAAAGCTATTTTTCGACAAAGTGCTGCTGGTGCTTTTTCTCTTCCTCCTTCATAAGTTCCTTCAGGACCATAAACATTATGGAATCTTGCAACTCTTACATTAATTTCATAATTACGATGAAAAGCAAAGTACATTCTTTCAGAAAATAATTTTTCCCAACCATATTCAGAATCAGGTTGAGCTGGATAAGCATCCTCTTCTTTTAAACCAGGATTATTTGGATCAGTTTGACGATATTCTGGATAGACACAAGCTGAAGAGCTATAAAATACTTTACCTTTAAATTTTTTTTCTTTTAAATAATAAAGACAATTTAGATTTATTAGAGCGGAATTATGCATAATATCAGCATCATTTTCTCCGGTAAAAACAAATCCTGCTCCACCCATATCAGCTGCTAATTGATAAATTTCATCAAATTCTTGATCTAAAATTTTTTGCCAGACTTCAGGGTCGCGTAAATCTCCAATTACAAAATCATCAGCTTCATCTTTTGGTGAAAATTCTGGATATTTTAAATCAACGCCCCTTACCCAAAAACCTAATTTTTTTAAATATCTTACTAAATGATGACCAATAAATCCTCCTGCTCCTAAAACTAATGCTTTTTTCATAATTATATGTTAAATTAAATTTAATTAATTTATATTTTAACCCAAGAATTTTGAAAGTCAAGTTTAAAAAATCTCGTCATAAATTAATAAAAATTTTATTTTTCAGATTTTAGAGCGTTATATAAAATTTTTAAATATTCTAAAACTTTTG